>JAFGSX010000302.1 GCA_016934455.1 Deltaproteobacteria bacterium | reverse complement strand
GTTTGTGGGGCAGCGGCGGCGGCACTACCGTTGGCGCCGGCGGGTCAGTCGCGGCGCCGGCTGCTGCCGCCGGCGCGGGCAAACCGACCGGCTCGTCGGCTGCTGCCGGGTCCGGTTCTGTCACCGCCTGCGGATCTGGTTTCTCTTCGACCATAGACCGACCCGCGCAGAGCTAAGGCGTGCTGCCTGGCGCCACTTCCTGATACAGACTCGGCTGGACAATGATGTCCCGACCGCGCGTGAGCACCAGACCGCGCCGCTTGAAGTCGCTGAGCGCGCGGCTGACGGTCTCGCGGCTGGTGCCGATGGTCGACGCGATGTGCTGCTGGGTCGGCCGGCTGCGGATCAGGATGCCCTCCGCCACCGGTCGGCCCTCGCGCTTGGCCTGGTCGATCAGGTAGCGCGCGACGCGGCCGTAGACGTCGACCAGCGCCAGGTTGGCGATCGCCTCGTCGGCGCGCCGCAGGCGAGCGCTCATCTCGGCCAGCAACGCCAGAGCGATCTCTGGCGTCGAGCGCACCAGCTCGAGCAGCGAGTTGCGCTGCAGCACCAGCATGCGGCTGTCCTCGATGGCGATCACCGTTGCCGAGCGCAAACGGCCGTCGAGCAGGCTCATCTCGCCGAAGAAATCCCCGGCTCGCAGCGTCGCCAGGATCACCTCGCGGCCGCCGCCGGCGAGCACCACCTTGGCCTGGCCGAGCGCAATGAAGTACATGCTGTCGCCGGGATCGTCGGCCTTGACCACGATGGAGTCGCGGCGAAAGTACTTTTCGACCAGCAACGCCGCGAGTCGCTGTAGCTGCTCGTTCTCGAGCGGCGCCAGAAAGCCTACTTTTCGCAGCATTTCGATGTTCTCGGTGCGCATGGCCTCCCTCGCTGGCTGTCACTCACCGCGGCTATTTTTTGCCCACACTGCGGTACAAACGCAAGCGCGCATTTGCTCTGCGTGCGCGGGCCGCTATGATGGAACACCGAGGCACGGGCGGCGATGAGAGTGCCGCCGGGGACGGTTTCGATGATCAGAGCGAGCTGGATCGCCAGGCGCGCGGGCGACGCGGTGCGCACCCAGATGCACTATGCCCGCCAGGGCCGCATCACCGAGGAGATGGAGTTCGTGGCCGAGCGCGAGCGGCTGGCGCCCGAGCTGGTGCGCGACGAGGTGGCGGCCGGCCGGCTGATCATCCCCGCCAACGTCAACCATCCCGAGCTGGAGCCGGTGGCGATCGGCGTCGCCTCCCGCTGCAAGGTCAACGCGAACATCGGATCGTCGGCGGTGACCAGCTCGCTCGAGAACGAGGTCGAGAAGCTGCGGATCGCGGTCAAGTTCGGCGCCGACACGGTGATGGATCTGTCGACCGGCCCCGACATCGTCGCCACCCGCGAGGCGATCCTGCGCGCCTCGACCGTCGCCATCGGCACGGTGCCGATCTACGAGGCGATCGAGCGCGTCGCCGACCCGCTCGATCTGAGCGCCGAGCTGCTGCTCGAGGTCATCGAGGCGCAGGCGCGGCAGGGCGTCGACTACATGACCGTGCACTGCGGTATCCGATGGCATCACCTGCCGCTGGCGCAGAAGCGCCTCATCGGCATCGTCAGCCGTGGCGGCTCGCTGACGGCTCAGTGGATGATGGCGCACCGCGCCGAGAACCCTCTGTTCGAGCGCTTCGACGACCTGCTGGCGATCTGCCGGCGCTACGACGTGGCGCTGTCGCTCGGCGACGGGCTGCGGCCGGGCGCGCTGGCCGATGCCGGCGACGCCGCCCAGTTCGCCGAGCTGGCCACCCTGGGCGAGCTGGCGCAGCGGGCCTGGGCGCAGGAAGTGCAGGTGATGATCGAGGGACCGGGCCACGTGCCGCTCGACCAGGTCGAGCTCAACGTCGAGAAGCAGATCGAGCTCTGCCACGGGGCGCCGTTCTACCTGCTGGGCCCGCTGCCGACCGACATCGGCGCCGGCTACGACCATATCACCAGCGCCATCGGCGGCGCCCTGGCCGGTATGCACGGCGCGGCCATGCTCTGCTACGTGACGCCGCGCGAGCACCTGGGGCTGCCCGAGCTGGAGGACGTGCGCCAGGGCATCGTCGCCCACAAGATAGCCGCCCACATCGCCGACGTGGCGCGCCACCGGCCGGGCGCGCGCGAGCGCGACGACGACATGAGCCGCGCCCGCTACGGCTTCGACTGGGATACGCAGTTCGCGCTTTCGTTCGACCCCGATCGCGCGCACGAGCTTCACGACGCCACGCTGCGCCACCAGGCGTTCAGGACCGCCGAGTTCTGCTCGATGTGCGGTCCCAAGTTCTGCGCCATGCGCATCTCTCAGGATCTGTCCGCCGGCGCCTGCGGCCGGCCATCGCGCGGCGCCGTGCCCGGCCAGCTTCTTCTCGACGAGTACGCCGCCAAGTAACTGGCCTCTACTGACACGGTTCCACCAGGGTTGTGATCTTGCCGTTTTGCTCGCTGTTGGGACCGTGGTAGCCGATTCTAAACTGTCCTAGATTCGCGGCAACGCCGCTTGCCTCGGCGATAAAACCGAGAAAATCGGCTTTGGTGAATTCGTAGGTGTAGTAGAGGCCGACCGCCTGGTTGGCGCCGACGACATGCAGGTCGAGCCCGAATTCCAAGAAATTGTCGGTGAAAACCTCGGTCTCGCCGTAGTAGCTGAGGTTGGCGGCGTATATTCCCTTGAGAATTTCTCTGGCCTCCGCGGTCTTTGACTTGCACTTGAAACCGAGAAAATTGGGTACCGCGATCGTCGCCAGGATGCCGATTATCGCGACGACGATGAGCAACTCGATCAACGAGAATCCCCGGCCCCGCCGAGCGCAATCGCCCCCGCTGCGACACAGCGTGACAGGTATCCGATCGCAGAAGATGCCCACGCGACAATAATACCACCGCTTCGATCCGGAATACGCGCCGGGGCTGTCCCGGACGACGGTGCAGGTTCAGGGCGCGGTCACGCTCTGCACGACTTCGCTGGCCAGCGGCGTGCTGCCCAGATCGAGCACGCCGGTGGTGACGGTCACGCTGTAGCTCGCGCCGGAGGTCAGCGCTTCGAGCGGCGCGAACAGTGCGCTGGTTGCGTCCTCGTCGAGCCCGAGACAGCCGTGTACGGTGGTGCCGCTGGCGTCGGTGACGTGAATGGTGCCGGGCGCCCCCGCGGTGTCGGGC
>JAFGSX010000025.1 GCA_016934455.1 Deltaproteobacteria bacterium | reverse complement strand
TGCTGATCTGCGCCATGATCATCCGCGGTGCCGTGGTCGGCTGGCGGCGTGGCGGAATGAGCTGGCGCGATGACTTCTACAGCACCGAGGAGCTGCGCATCGGTTCGCGCCTCAGATGGGGTGCTTGAGGGGCGGTGCGCGATCAGCGCGCGAAGGTACCCATCAGCTCGCCCCGGGCTACGACGTGGCCCTCGATCGCCTTCATCACCTCGGCCTTGGTCGCGCCGTCGTCCAGGCCCAGGATCCGGTCCACGGCATAGAGCTTGAAAAAATAGCGGTGCGGTTTTCCCGGCGGCGGGCAGGGGCCGCCGTATCCGACGCGCTTGAAATCCGAGGTGCCCTGCCGCGAGCTGGCTGGACCGCTCGCCTCTTTGGCCACCCCCTCGGGCAGCGAGGTGGTCTCGGGATCCAGGTTGTAGAGCACCCAGTGCACCCAGGTGCCGCGCGGTGCGTCCGGGTCGTCGCAGATCAGCGCCAGGCTCTTGGCCGCGGCGGGCACGCCGCTCCAGCTCAACGGCGGCGATAGATCCTCCGCCGAGCAGGTGTACTTGTTGGGTATCGGCTCGCCCTGCTTGAAGGCCGCGCTCTCGAGCTTGAGCTTCGGCAGAGCGGCCCCCGCCTCGGTGCTAGACGCCGCGGTGTGGGCTTGACAGGCGACCACCGTCGCCATCAGGGCGACGCTCCAGCGACCAGACCATTGGTACCGCATCACAGCGCCTCCTTGTCGACCAGCGTGTTGAGCAAGCTCTTTACCGCATCGCCGACGCCGGGCGCGCTGGCCGGTGCCGCGGTCGTGGACGGCGCGCCAGACGGCAACAGCGAACCCAGCCCGGTCAGAGCGCCGCCGATCGCGCCGGCGGCCACGACGCTGACCAGCGCGCCGGCCATCTGCTGGGGGTCGCCGGCGGTCTCGATCCAGCGACCTGCCTGCTCCACGCTGGCCGAGCTCTGCAGAAACGCCACCTGGTCGCCGCTGCGCACCTCCAGGTTGGCGAGCAGCGGCCTGAGCTGGGGCGACAAAACGACGGAGCTGCCCGCGCGCAGTTGGCCGGCCACTGCGCTCAGTCGCTCCTGCAGCGCGATCAGCTCGGTCTGGGTGCGCGTGCCGAGCGCGGCCGCGAACTGCAGTCCCTGCTCGCCGTCGGTGTCCACGATCAGCCCCAGCGCCTCCAGATCCCGCAGCTCGCCGAGCGCGAGCGCGCCCAGCGCCGGCTGCCGGTCCGGATTGACGGCAAGCGCGAGACAGGTGTGGCGGCGGCCGACGCGCTCCAGCCAGCGGCCGAACACCTCGCTCTCGTCGAGCCCCTTGCCCTGGGGAGCGACGCGCGCGAGCGCCTGCGCCACCGCCTCCTGGCTGCCGGCGAGGAGCAGCGAGCGGCCGCGGATCAGCACCGCGGCGTCTGGTGCGCGGACGAACAGCGGGTGGCCCTGCAGTTGCGATTCGCGGTAGCCGCGGCTGCCGAGGGAGTCGCGGATCCGCCCGGGCGTGAAGCGACCGCGGGCGGCGATGATCGCGCCGTCGGTCCCGCTCCAGGCCATCATGACCTGCAGCACGTCCCAGCGCGGGCTCACCGCCAGGTCGTCGGCCAGGGCGTCGATCCGGGCCTTGAGCTGGCCGTGCAGCGCGGCGTCGCGCAGCCGGCCGGCGCCCGGCCGCGTCATGTCGACCAGCGCCAGCGCCCGCGCGTCCGGCGGGGCATAGGCGATCAACGGCGTGCCAAAGGGCCAGAAGCGGCCTGCCAGATAGCGCCCGGCCAGCTCGGTGTGGCCAGTGAAATAGCCAGCCGCCAGCGCCGCCGCGACCGCCAGCGTCAGCCAGCGCAGGTACGGCCTGAAGGGCAGCGTGAGCAGCCACCACGACAGCGAGCGCCTTTTCTCGACCACGGCACACCTCCGAAGGCGATCCAGACGTCGGCAAAGCTGGCATCATGGCACAGCAATCGCCGTCGGGAAAAGCGACTGCCGGCGGCGCGCTGCGCTGTTGACGCTGTCGGGCGAGCGTCATAACGTGCCACCGCGTTTGCCGGCCGGCGCCGACGGACGGAAGAATAGCCGATAGTTGCGCCGCGTCCCAGGGAGAGGGGCGGAGCAGCAGGGGATCTAGCCATGAAGACACTGCGGACGCTGTGTGTCGTGACGTTGGGTTTGGTGGTCGGAGCGGCGGCCTGGGCGCAAACCGCAAGCCGGATCGCCTACGTCGACATGATGCGCGCCTTCAGCGAGATCGACGAGGGGCGGGCCGGGCTCAAGGAGCTGGAACGGTTCAAGAACGACAGGCAGAAGCTTCTCGACGAGAAGCAGAACTCGGTCAAGGCGCAGATGGAGGAGCTCGACCGCCAGGGCATGCTGATCAAGCCCGAGGTCAAGCAGCAGAAGGAGACCGAGCTGCGGCAGCAGATGCTCGAGACCCAGCAGATGTTCATGAACATGCAGAAGGAGCTGTCGCAGAAGGAGATGGAGTTCAAGATGACCATCTACCGCAAGATGCAGGTGGTCATCCAGGAGATCGCCGAGAACCAGGGTTTCACGCTGGTGCTCGACTCGAGCGCCGGCGGGCCGGTGGTGTACGGCCGCACCGCCGACGACATCACGGCCGAGGTGGTGCGGACGTACAACAGCCGCAGCAGCGCGGCAGCTCCGGCCAAGAAACCCGAGGGCAAGAAGAAGAAGAGCGGCTGAGCCCGACGCGCAGAGCGGGAGCCAAGGTGAGGATCGGCGATATCTGTGCCGCGCTGGGTGGGCAACTGCTCGGTGACGCCGCGATCGAGGTCGAGCGCATCGCCAGCCTGGAGCGCGCCGACGAGCGCGCGCTGGCCGTGTTGAGCAATCCGCGCCTGCACGCGCTGGCCGAGAGCAGCCGCGCCGGCGCCATCGTCGTCAGCGAGGGTTTTGCCGCCGACCACGCCCACGAGATGCCGTGTGCGCTGATCGCGGTCAAGAACCCGATGCTGGCCATGGTCCGCGCCATCGAGCTGCTGTGGCAGCCGCCGGTCCGGCCGGTCGGCGTCGATGCCAGGGCGTCCGTCCATCCCGAGGCTCGGCTCGGAGCCGGGACGTCGG
>JAFGSX010000301.1 GCA_016934455.1 Deltaproteobacteria bacterium | reverse complement strand
GGCGACAGCCTCGGCATGGTGGTGCAAGGCCACGCCAACACACTGCCGGTCACAATCGACGACGTCATCTACCACACCCGCGCGGTCGCCCGCGCGCGCTGCCGGGCCCACTTGGTCGCCGACATGCCGTTCATGAGCTACCAGGTCGGGGTCGACCAGGCGCTGCGCAACGCCGGCCGTCTGCTGGCGGAGGCCGGCGCCGAGTCGGTCAAGCTCGAGGGCGGCAGCGAGACCGCGGCCACGGTGCAGCGACTGGTGCAGTCCGGCATCCCGGTGATGGGCCACGTCGGATTGACACCGCAGTCGGTGCACGCGCTGGGCGGCTTCGTGGTGCAGGGCAAGACCGACGCCGAGGCACAGCGGCTGCTCGACAGCGCGCGCCGGCTCGAGGACGCCGGCTGCTACTCGATCGTCATCGAGAGCGTGCCGGCACTGGTCGGCGAAGCGATCACGAGCGCGCTCAGCATCCCGACCATCGGCATCGGCGCGGGACCGGACTGCGACGGCCAGGTGCTGGTCTGCTATGACCTGATCGGCCTCAACCCCGATTTCAAACCCCGTTTCGTCAAGCGCTTCGCCGAGGTGGGAGCCACCGTCCGCGAAGCGGTCGCCAGCTTCGCCGACGAGGTCCGGCGAGGCGTCTTCCCGGACGCCAGCCACTGTTTCGAGTCCAAGCTGCTGACCCGCGCCCCGGTCCCCGCCGACGATACCGAGGCCGAGGTGCTCGCGCTGTACGGCACCGTGCGCTGAGATGGCGCGCGACCGCCACTCGCGAGAAGATCCCGACGTCACCAATGTCTGCGTCAACCGGCGCGCGCGCCATGACTACGCCATCGACGAGACCTTCGAGGCGGGGCTGGTGCTGGTCGGCACCGAGGTCAAGAGCCTGCGCGCCGGCACCGTCCAGCTCAAAGACGCACACGGCGTGGTCGAGGCGGGCGAGGTCTTGCTCGTCGGTTGCCATATCAGCCCGTACGACAAGGGGCACGTCTTCAACCACGACCCCGAGCGCACCCGCAAGCTGCTGCTCAACCGGCGCGAGATCCGCCGCATCAGCAACCGGGTGCTCGAGCGCGGGTACACGCTGATCCCGCTGCGCATCTATTTTCGCCGCCACCTGGCCAAGGTCGAGATCGCGCTGGCGCGCGGCAAGGCGCAGCGCGACCGGCGCGACGCCATCAAGCGCCGCGACTTGGCGCGCGAGCTGGCGCGCGAGCGCTGACCCGGTCACTCCTCGCCTGGCCGCAGCAGGTACCAGGTGAAAAGACCGGCGCCGGCGATCGCGGCGACGGCGCCGACCGCGGCCAGCCCGAATCCCATGTTCCAGGCGGCGTACATCTGGTCGTACGCCTGGTTGTAGTCCGGGGCGCGTTCGTACTTGACGACCGTGATCTCGGTTCCATCGGTGCGCCGCGCCTTGTCTGTCATGCCTTCCATCTCGCTCCAATTGTAGCCATACACCCCGAAGCAGATGCCGCTGGCGACGAGAGCCACGGCGCTGGTGGCGGCCGCCGCGATGCCGCTGGCCAGCCACGGCGAGGTGCCGCGCCGGGTCGGTGGCGCGGCCTGGTTGGCCGGCTCGACGACGGCGGTGGCGGGGGTCTCGATGCTGGCGTCGAAGATCGTGCCCTTGAGCGAGAGGTTGACCAGCGTGGTCCGGCCAAAGGAGACCTCGACCGACCGCGTGAAGTCCTGAGCGCCGGCGAGCACGACGCGCAGCTCGTGCGGTCCCGGCGTCAGATTCTGGATCGCGCCCAGCGGCGTGGTACCGGCATCGACCCCGTCGACGAAGACCTTGGCGCCAGGTTGCTCGAAGCGGACCTCGAGCGCGCCTAGGTATTGCTCGGGCACGATCAGCCGCGTGACCGCGACGCGCACCCCTTCGATCAGGACCGACTGATCGCCGGCCAGTGGCTGCGTGTGGCGACGCTCCTCGGCGCGGCTGCGAACGTCGATCAGCTTGAGGTCCAGGACGTAAGACCGGCCGAGCGTGGCCACCGTGCCGAACACCATCTTCTTGACACCGCACGAGCCGCCGCGCCCGGCCAGGCAGGCCACGTCGTCGCCACAGCGGTCGGCCGCGGTCGGGCATTGCTTGTAGCTGACGCCGCGCAACCGGCTCACTTCCTGGCGCAGGATCGCCTCGAGCCGGTCGACGATCTCCTGGTCGCTGCCGAGCGACTTGAGCGGCTCGATGGCGACGGTATATCCCTCGGTCTGCGCCGCACCGGCCAGGGATCCGATCACCAGCACCGCGACCATCGACAATGCCATGCCAACCTCGTTGCCCGAGCCTCAGCTCAATCGCTCGAAGGCCTCCCATTCTATCGGTTTTTCGATTCGACACCAGGGGTGGCGATGGGTATTCCGCGGCTGGCGCAGCGGCTTTGGGCTTTGGTATGCTTTGGCGTTTGTGCGGCAACGGCGCGGCCCGGGCGGCCTCGCCATGGCTCGGGGGAATGGAGAACCAGATGCTGCGCCCAATAATCGCGGGGCTAGGGTGTTTGCTCGTCGCGCTCCCGGCTGGGGCCTGGAAGGTGATCGAGGAGGGCAAGCAGTGGGACCTGAGCCTGGGCCCGCTCCCGTACCAGATCGATGCGGCGGGCAGCGAGGACATCACCGACGGCTCCGACATCGAGGCCATCAGGCACAGTTTTCTCAACTGGCAGTGCGTGCTGTGCGCCTCGCTCGAGTTTCTGTACGAGGGCGAGGCGCCGACGCGGTCGGTGGACAGGGACGGCTACAACGTCGTCTTCTGGGTCGAAAACGAGGCCGACTGGCCGCTCGGGCCAGGCACCTTTTCGTCGTCCATCCTCGGCGTCAACACCAACGGCGGCGGTCCCGACGACTCGGACATCATCTTCAACGGCGTCAGCTACGTCTGGTCGACCACCGATCCGATGACCGGCGACGCCGACGTCGAGTCGATCGCCATCCACGAGATCGGCCATTTTGTGGGACTCGCCCATCCCTGCGAGGACGAGGCCGACATCAACACCTGCGTGCCGCCCGAGAGAGCCGTGATGTACCCGATGTGGGACGGCTCCATCGGCCGCATTCCGCGCCAGGACGACATCGACGGCGTGTGCGCGATGTACCCGCCGGGCAAGACCGCGTGCGAGGGCTACAAGGTGGTCGGCGATACCTGCGAGAGGGACTGCGACTGCGCGGAGGGCGTGCGCTGCCTGCTGGGAGAGAACGGCCAGCGCTACTGCTCGTGGCTGTGCGAGGGCGAGAGCGCCCATTGCCCTCGCCACATGGTCTGCGTGCTGGGCCCCAGGCCCAGCCAGGACGTGCCAGCGCCCGGCGTCTGCATGCGCTACGAGGACCCGGGCGCCTTGCCGCCCGCGGCCATGTGCGACCGGGGGACCCAGTGCGCCAGCGACAACTGCAGCGTGGTGCCGGCGCTCGGCACCTGGGTCTGCGTGCAGGCCTGCTCCGGCGACGCGGACTGTCCGGTGGGCTGGATCTGCAACTCCTCGCGCTGCGTGATGACCGACCGCGGCGTGCCGTGCCCGGGTCCCGAGGAAGACGGCTGCGGCTGCAGCGCCGCCGCCGGCGGCATCTCGCTGTCGGGCCTGGCGCTGGTCGGGCTGCTCGCCCTGCTCCGCCGCCGCCGCGGGCACTGGTCGGCGATCGCCCTGCTGGCGCTGGTCGCCGTGCCGGCCCGCGCCACGGTCATCGCGCCGCTGGATCTGCCGCGCCTGATCGAGCTGTCGGATGCGATCGTGCACGGGCGCGTGGTCGGTATCTCGACCTGGGAGAGCAGCCCGCGGGGCATGATCTTCACCGTCGTCGACGTCGCCGTGAGCAACGTCGCCAAGGGAGAGGCTGCGCCGGGCGGCCGGATCCAGGTCTACGTCGCCGGCGGAACCTTCGGGGAGCGCCGGACGATCGTGCCCGGGGCGAGCCGGTTTGCGGTCGGCGAGGAGGTGGTGCTGTTTCTCTCGCGCTGGCGCGATCACCTGGTGCCGGTCGCGGTCGGCGCCGGCAAGTTGCTGGTCGATCGCACGCGCCCCGACGGGCCCTGCGTCAGGGATCCGGGCACGACGGTTCCGGTCTACTCGGTCACTGCGGCTGGCCAGCCGCAGCTCACCGCCGCCGGACGGCTGCCGGACCGCCCGCTCGACCAGTTACTGCGCGAGGTGCGCGCCCGCGTCGAGGCGTCGCGCACAGGTGGCCGTCCGTGACCTTTGGCAAGCCCCCTTGTCGCCGCCTGGTGGCGGTCGCGATCGGCCTGCTGGCCGCCGCACCGGCGGCCGCGACCCAGGTCTTCGCGGTCGGCCTCGAGCAGATGGCGGCCGAGTCCGACGTCGTGGTCCGGGCCCGGGCCGGCGCGCAGCAGGTCACCTGGGACAAGGATCGCCGGCGCGTGCTGACGCTCACCACGATCGAGGTCATCGAGGCGGTCAAGGGCGCGCGCCGGGGTGAGCTGCTGACCATCTACCAGGTCGGAGGCACGCTCGATGGCATCACCTTCAGGATCCCGGGCGCGCTGCAGTTCGCGCCGGGCGAGCAGTTCATCCTCTTTGCCAAACGCTTCGAGGACAAGGTCGTGAGCTACGGCATGGGGCTGGGCAAGTACGCGCTGGTCGAGCGCGATGGACGCCTGTTCGTCGAGCCGAGCTACGGCGACGTGGCGTTTGTCAAGCGCACCGCCGACGGCGCGCTGGTGCCGGACGCGCCGCCCGACCTGTCCGCCCGACCGCTGGCGGATTTCATGCGGCGCCTGCGCGCGATCTCCGATCGCCGAGGCCCGCGATGAAGAGGTTGCTCATCGCCGTGGCCGCCGCCGGCATCTCGACGCCGTCGTGGGCGCCCGAGTACCAGTGCGGCTGGGTCATCACCAGCTTTGACCGCAATGGCTGCCCGCAGGGGTACCAGTCCGGCGATAGCTGCGGCTGCGGCTCCGACAACGCGCCGCGCTGGTACGGTGGCATGCTGGCGATGAAGGTGGAGAACGAGGCGGGCAACGGCGTCTCGGCGTCGCAGTTCGTCCAGGCCAGCCAGGAGGCGGCCGCGGCGTGGAGCACCCTCCCCTGCTCTACGTTACTGGTCAGCGCCGGCACCACGCTCGCCGCCAACTCGAGCGCGCGCTGGGGCGACCACGGCAACGTCGCGGACGAGCACGGCATCTTCTGGGTGTCGTCCGAGACCGAGTGGCAGGCGGTCACCGGTGCCGGCGCCGGAGGCACGCTGGGCGTCTCGATCTCTCCCTACGGAGGTCGCTGCGGCGCCCGCGAGTACGTCGACAGCGACATTCTGATCAACGGCTTCGTCTACGGCGGCTGGACCTACGCCAGCGTCAAGTCGACCGTCATGCACGAGATGGGGCATGCGCTGGGCCTCGGCCACCCGTGTCTGTACGGCTCGATCACCGGCTCCTGCGGCAACGAGTGCCAGGCGCTGATGGCAGCGTCGGGCGGCTATTACAGCACGCCGCAGCAGGACGACGTCGACGGACTGTGCACGCTCTACCCCGGCACACCCGGCGGCCTCGGCTCGCAGTGCGACGAGCCAGACGACTGCGTCTCGGCGCCGATCTGCGTCAGCTACGAGGGTTTCAGCTACTGCACCCACACCTGCGGCACCTGCGAGGCCGGCTACGAGTGCAAGCTGGTCAACAACCAGAGCGTCTGCGTGCGCAAGGGTGCGCCCGGGATCGGCGACAGTTGCATCAGCCTCTGCGCCCCCGGCGCGGTCTGCGTCGGCGTCAGCGAGACCGAGCGCCGCTGCTTCCAGGCCTGCGATCCGGGCGCCCCGCAGTGCAGCGAGCCCACCTACCGCTGCGTCCCATTCGAGGATGGCGGCGGTGTCTGCTGGCCGCCGGGGACGCTGGCCGCGGGCGAGGAGTGCGGCACGGCGCAGACCGGCGACTGCGCGGGCGGGCTGGTCTGCGTGCCCGACGGCGGCACCGACCAGAATCCGGTCTCTCACTGCTATCCCGAGTGCCCCGTGGGCCAGCCGGACTCGTGCGGCAGCAACAAGCTGTGCGTCGACATCGGCGGCACCCCGCCGACCGCGATCTGCCTGCCCGCGGCCAGCCCGGGAGCCGATTGCGCGGCGACCGAATACGTGTGCGTGAGCGGCTGGCAGTGCTCGCCCGCCGACGGCGGAGCAGGCTTCACCTGCCACCGCGAATGCACCCGGGGCCAGCCGGCGTCGTGCGGCGCGGGCGAGTGGTGCGAGGACTGGTTCGACGACCAGGGCAACTACTACTTCAGCACCTGTTACCCCGAGGGCACCAAACAGGAAGGCGAAGCCTGCGTCGGCATGGACTGCGCCAGCGGGCTGATCTGCGTCCAGGTCACGACGCAGCAGTCGATCTGCCTGCTGCGGTGCGACCCCAGCGCGCCCGACTGCCCGCACGCCGGCCAGACCTGCAGAGCGCTGCAGAGCTCGACCGAAGGCGTCTGTTTCCCGGCCGGCAACAGCGACGGCGGCACGGGTCACGACGGCGGCATCGTCAATCCCGACGGCTACGGCTATCTCGAGCCGTGCAACAACGACGGCGAGTGCAAGTGGGGCATCTGCCGGGGCGTCGGCGGCCGCGGAACGGTCTGCCTGATGCCGTGCGATGCGCGGCTCGGCCACTACGATTGCCCGACCGTCGATCACACCGGGTGCGTGCCCAACGACCCGGCGGCGCTCGACCGCGGCGGTATCTGCCAGCCCGACGTCACGGGCGACGCGAGCCTGGCGGTGGGCGAGACCTGCAACCCGCAGACCGGCTACCGGCAATGCGCCAGCGGGCTGTGCCTGGAGAGCATCTGCCTGGTCGCCTGTAGCGACGGCCACTGCCCCGCAGACTACCTGTGCGACACGACCGCGATCGCCAGCCCCGGGATCTGCAGGCCGCAGGCCAGGGGCGCCTGTTCGTGCGCGCTGACCGCCGGCGACGAGGGCGCGCGCCAGCTCGCTCTGGCGCTGCTGGCTGTTCTCGGCTTGATCGCGCTGCGCCGCCGTCGCTACGGCTGACCCCGGTACACCGTGTACAGCGGAACGCCGTCGACGCGCTTCTCGTGGAGCGCCGGCTTTCTCGAATAGCGCGCGGCCAGATCCGGATAGGTCGACCAGCGCCGCTCGTGCGTCAGCACCAGGTAGTCGGCGTTCGCGTCGCCGACCACCTTGAGGTCGGGGCGCAGGTAGCCGTCGCGGGCGAGCCAGCGGTAGGTCTTGAGGTACTCCTTGTTGTTGGGCTCGAAGTGGATGGTCGCCCCGGGCGGCGCCTCGCGGTTCAGCCACGCCGCCAGCTCCTTGTCGGCGACGTCGTAGTACTGCCGCTCGAAGCCGATCGCCGCGGCACCGCGCAGGCCGCCGATGCCGGCGCCGTAGTAGGAGAGCCCGAACGGGTGGCTGGACAGCGCCGCAGCCGCCGCCGGCACCAGCACCAGCGATCCGATCGCGACCTGCACCCAGTCGCGGCGGCGAGCCAGCCCCGGCCGCAGCCTCAGCACGGCGTCCACCGCGGTGTCGACGCCGACCGCGATCAACAGCGCCACGAACGGGAAGAACGGCAAGAACAGCTTGACCCCGCCGTACTTGGGCGACCCCAGAAACGCCACGGTCGCGATCGTGGCCAGCGCGTGCAACAGCACGTAGACCGCGCGCGCCCCCTCCTCGCTCTCCTCGCCGTCGCTGGATCTAACGCCCCAGAACGCCGCGAAACCGCGCAGCCCGAGCAGGCCGATGACCGCCGCCGCGACCAGGATCAGCGGCGTGGTGACAAAGGCCATCGCGAACGGCGCGTGCCACGGCGCAAACGGCTGATCGTACAGCCGCCCGAGGTAATAGAAGTAGATCGGATAGTGGTTGAGATGGTAGCCGATGTACTCGCCCAGCCGCTTGAAGGTGTCGAACCACAGCCGCGGCCACAGCGCGAAAAACAGCAGCGGCCCGATCAGCAGCATCGAGATCAGCCCGAGCGGGACGGCCGGCAGCTTGAAATGACCGGGCTCGGGTCGACCGAAACCGCGCCAGCGCTCGAGCAGCAGATAGACGACGATCGGCACCAGTGCGAAGGGAGCGTTGAGCTTGGTCAGCAGCGCCAGCCCGAAGACGACCCCGGCCATCACCGCCCACAGCGCCGAGCGGCGGCTCTGCCAGAAGGCATAGGCGGTGGCAAAATAGAGGCAGGCGACCGGCACGTCGAGGGTGGCGACGTGGGAGTGGAAGAAGAAGCGCGGCATCGAGAACAGCGCCACCACCGCGACCACAGCGGCGAGCGGGCCGCGCCAGGCGTGCGCGAACAGCGCCAGGAAAAACGCCAGCGCGGTCGCCAGCAGCACGACGCCCATCCGCGCTGCATCGAGCGCCGGCAGCAGCCCGCTCCAGCGGTGGAAAAGGTAATAGCAGACGCCCATCACCCACTTGGCGAACGGCGGGTGCTCGCGGTTCTGCTCGAAGACGCGGTCGATCTCTGGTTGCTTCCAGGCGCCCGCGTCAAACGTCAGCAGGCGGCCGGTGTGGCCGGCGTAGGCGATACCGGCCGGGGCATAGAAATCGTCGTCGTCGGTGATGCCGGTCGAGCGCAGGGTGGCGGTGAGCAGGACGAGGACGAACAGCGCCAGCGTCGACCCGGTCAGCATCCGACCGCGGTCGGCCAGCAGCCAGCGCCCGACGGCAGCGGCGAGGCGGCGCATCATGGCTGCGACTCCGCCGCCGGGCGCGTCGCCGGCGCGACCGGGGCCGGGCCGCGCTCGGCCACCGCGTCGATGCAGAAATGGCGGGCGCCGTCGTGGGTGGTGCTGACCACAAAGGCCAGCCGCTCGCTCGCCGGCTCGCCGAGGGGTACCGTCAACTCGCCGTACCCGAACTGGTTGGGCTGCACCACCCCGCCGAGCTTGCGCTCCCCGGCGAAGACCTCGAGCGTCACCGGTTGCCCGTCGGGAGCGCCGACCGCCGAGTCGGCCAGGCCGTAGGACACCTTGATCCGGTTGGCCGTCAGCGGCCAGGGCGCCTCGATGATGACGCGGCCACCGCTGATCGGATGCGCCCACAGACAACGCCTCGGCTGACCGCCGATGACCAGCTCGTGCGGCCCGACGTGGTTCCACTCGGGCAGCGTCGGACAGCGATGGGTCGGCCCGCTCGGATCGAGGTCGCTGCACTGGATCGTGCGGCCGCCCACCTCGACCCGCACCCGCAGCGCGGCGACGTCGGCGAGCAGCAGGGAGCCCGCTGCGCGACCCGCGACGCCGGCGGCGCCGCCGCCGTACAGCTCGACCCTCAGGTCGCCGACGGCAAACCGATCGCTCGGTGCCAGGTCCCCGAACGCGCCCGGGCCCGGGCTCCAGCCCACCCGCACCAGCGCCAGCGATCCGGTCGGCAGGCCGGCCTGCAGCGGTGCGGCCAGCCGCACGTCGAGCTTGGGCCGCTGCTGTCGGAGCTGACTCGCCACGTCGTCGCGCCAGGGCGGATGGATCACCACGGTGCGGCCGCCGGCGCGCTGGTCGAGCTGCTGCGCGAGCTGCTCGACGGCGCCCGCTTCGACCGCGGCGTCGCCGCGGCAGGCGCGCACCGCCAGCGACCAGGCGATCGCGATCGCCAGAATCGCGAGCACCGCGATCGCGCGCCAGCGCGCGATGGCAAGAGTCGTCTCGTTCACGTCGAGCATGTTCGTAGCATGAGCCCCGCCGCCAGACAACGCGCGGACGCGGCCTCGACCGGCCGCAACAAACCGGGCCGATGCCGGCTAGATGGTGACAGGTGGGGCCGACGTGCTCCGCGCCGAGGTGAGGAGATGCGCAAACGGGCGGGCTGGACGGTGCTGCTGGTGGCTTTGGCGCTGGGCGCGGGGGACGGCTGCGACTGCGGCGGGACCGTCTCTGAGGGCGGGGACGGCTCGCCCTGCGACGGCCAGTTCTTCGACGCGGGAGGGGTCGATGCCGCGCTGGGCGACGCAGCCGGAGCGGACTTGGCGCGCGCCGATGTCGCGGCCGCCGACCTCGCTTTGGCGGACTGTGCCCCGGATGCGCACGGCGATGCCAGTGGCCAGGGTGACGGGTCCGGCGCTGGCGATGGTGCCGGGGACGGCGGCGCTGGACGCGATGCAAGTGTCCAGGACCGCGCGGGCTCCGACGCTGCGGCATCCGACGCGGCGCAGGCAGACTCCGGCGGCGCCGACGCGGGCCCCCCCGAGCCCCTGCTGTGCGGGGAGCGCGCCTGGAAGCGAGCGGTGCCGGGGTCCGGCACCGCCATGATGGCCTACGGCGCCCGCGGCTACCTGTTCGCGGCCGACGGCCATTCGTGGGCGATCGTCGAGAACGAGACCGCGGTCACGCGATCCATTCCTTTGCCCGGCGGCGTCACCGCCATGCGCGACGTCACGGCCGAGATCGCAGCGAGCGGTAGGCCGCTGGTCTTCTTCTGGGACGGCGCGCAGCGCTACGCGGCCTTCTTCGACGGCGCGGCATTCGTCGGGTTGCTGGCGCTGGGCCAGGCGACCGCGGCTCATGCCGACGCGGCCGAGCGCGTCTACGCGATCACGGCCAATGGCCTGACCCAGTTTGCGCTCGGCACCGCCCCGATCGTGCGCGGCGCCCTGCCCTACGACGGCCCCGACTGGGGGGTGGGGCCGGATGGCACCGTGTACCAGCTCTACGAGACCACGCGCCCCTCGACCATCCACCCCGGCGACACCGCCAACGATCTGCGGCTGGCCCACCTGAGCCCGGGCTCGTTGACCTGGGAGGGCGACGCGCTGGTCGCCTCCAACGAGGGCTGGGGATTCGACAACGCGCGCATGGCCATCGCCGCCGACGGCTCCTTTCACGTGGTCTACAACCTGAGCATGCACGGCTACTACTTTCGCTCCGTCGACGGCGAGACCTGGGAGGAGGAGGTCTACTCCGACTCCATCACCCCCGCGGTGCTCATCGATCCCGCCCAGTCTTCGGGCTACTACGATCCGACCGAGGTGAAAGGCGGCACCCGGCTGGTGGCGGCGCAGGACTACGACCACGTGTCGGTCACGCGGCAGTACGCCGGCGGCTCGATGTCCGGTGCCGACCAGTACTTCATCCGGCGCTGCCCGCCCTTCGTGGGCTACAACGAGACCTGGCCGGCGGAGCGGCTGGCGTTCTCGGGCCTGGCTTTCGACGACGGAGCGGTGGCGGTCAACGAGCACGGCCTGGCGTCCATTCTCACCCCGTACGGGGTGCGCCAGGACATGGCGACGCCGGCGCTGGCGCCGGTGCTGCCGACCGTGGGCGGCCAGGGCTGCAGCGGAGACTGCGCGGCGCCGCTGCCCGCCTGCGCGGATCCGGGACAGGTGCGGGGACCGCTCGCCCACGGCGTCGACGTCGAGGTCTACGGCAGCTACGACATCGGCCCGCTGATGGCGATGGACGACCGCGCCTTCGTCTTCGTCGAGGGCTCCGAGATGTGGATGTGGACCGCGGACGGAGCAGCCATCACCCGCCAGATGCCGGTCGGGCTCGCGGGCTGCGAGCGCTTTTGCGCCCAGCGCTCGGCGGCCGGCCGCACCGCGCTGGTCTGCGAACAGGGCAACGAGGTGGCGCTGTGGCCGTTCGACGGCGACACCCTCGGCTCGAGGTCGGTGCTGCCCTGCAGCAGCGCCGTCTCCGGCTGCGACGTACGCCTGGCTGCAGACGGCCACGCCTGGGTCTATACCGGCGGCAACTTCCACGAGCAGGAATTGGGCGGTTTCGCCAACCGCGGCGGCGGGCCAGCGAGCCCGTGGTACTGGGACGTGGACGCGCAGGGCACCGTGATCCTGCTCGCCAGCGGCGATGCCGTGCTGGACGAGGTGCTGGTCACCTGGAAGCTGCAGGCAGGCGCGGGCGGCTGGAGCAAGGCCGGGGTGCTGAGCGAGGACGAGGTGGCGGCCGCCGACGCCGCCATCGAGGGCGGTCTTGCCTTTGGCGCGCAGCTCGGGACCATGGCGCCGGACGGCTCGATCCACCTCTTCTCCGACGCTCACTGTGTCGACAGCGGCGGATTCCACAACAAGACCCAGGTTCACCTGCGCTCCCGCGACGGCGAGAGCTGGGAGATCGAGACCCTGCCTGACATCGACACCCTGACCGGCGGCCTGCTGACCTGGCGCGACGTGGCCTTCTGGGCCGCCGACTACGAGCGGGTGCGCCTCGTGGTCATGTCTTCTCCGGCACCCACGTCCGACGGCTGGAACTGGTACTTTCCAGATCGCCGTCTCGACGTGGTGGCCCGCTGCCGGGGCGCCGACGACCAGCCCTCCTTCACCCGCCTGGCGAGCGCGCCCCTGCCCGGCTGGACCACGCGGGGCTTTGCCGGATTCTCGCCCTGGGGTATCGCCACGCTGCTCACCAGCGCCGGCCTGACGCAGATCCGCTGAAGGCGCCCGATCAGGGTGCCGGCGCGGACGCGGGACGCGCGCTCTCCAGGCTCACCCGCAGCCGCTCGTCGTCTTGGCTGGCCCCGGCGCTGGCCAGGGTGGCGGCCCCGGGATCGTAGACAAACCCCTGCCCGGTGTACGGGTCCAGCGGCACCTCCGGAAGAATGTCGGGTGCCAGGTCGGCGAGCGCGCCGGGACGGCTGCCCTGGTGCTCCTGCGCGAAGGCCAGGACGGCCAGTCGCAGGCCGAGCAGCGCTCGCCGCGCGCGCACGCGATCGCTGTGCTCCATGAAATGGTTGACGTTGGGTTGCGCGAGGTCCATGACGATGCGGCCGATCGGATTGTCGAGCAGCACCGTCAGCTTCCGCGCTCCGCCCGGCCACAGCCGCGGCTCGTCCAGGGGCTGCCGCTGCGGCGCCGGTTTCCCGTATTCTCGGATCCGGCGCTGGCAGCGCTGCCGACCCATGGCCGCGGTGGCATCGACGTCGAAGAACCACGAGCCGCTGCCCGCGGCGGGCGGAGAGGAGGTGTCGCCCCGAGCCGTCGTCCCGCTGGTCTGGCGCAGCAATTCGATGGTCGACTGACCGGCCATGCGGCGCAGCAATCGCTCCTGCGCCAGGCACTCGGCTGCCAGCCCGGCGAGCATGCCGTTGGGCGCCATCGAGGCCGTGACCAGGGAGCGCGCCAGCGGGATCAGGGCCTCGGCGGGCCAGCCCGGATAGGCCTGCAGCATCTCGCCGGTCTCGTCGGTCACACCGTCCTGGATCCCCAACCCCACCATGGCCAGCAGCAGGCTGCTGCCGGCCTGCTCGAGCAGCATGCCCAGCCGCTGCGCCGCGATCAGATCCTGGCTGGCGCGCAGCGGATCGCCGGCCGCCGCATGCCACCAGGCGCGCAGCAACCGCAATCGCGCCACGTTGAGCGCCGGGATGACCGGCGGCATCGAGTCGTCGAGCTCCAGGGTCGGCCCGCGCAGGCCGCTGCGGGCGACGAGCGCGTCCATGGCCTGCAGCGCATCCTCGTGCTCGCGCCAGCGCCCCAGGTCAGCGTCGGCGGGTTGACCTTCATCGGTGATGGCCTGCGACAGCCACCCCATCTGCCTCTTCTCCATCTTGCCGCTCATGGCGACAAAGTCGTCCCACGCGCCATCCTCGACCGGCCAGGGCGGCCCGGGCAACGCCAGAGCGGTGACCTCGCGCGGCCAGACGGCCGCGGCCTGCCGCGCCAGCAGCCAGAGCGTCAGCAAACCGGCCAGAAGCAACCCCAGCAGGACCAGCGCGGCCAGCAGCAACCGCCTCTTCCAGCGCCCCTGCGTCGTCGTCATATGCGATCTCCATCGGGCGCAGGTGCGCGGCTCTCGCCGTCCGTCGTCGAGGCCTCAGACATGCGGGGGGTACTTGTGGCCGGCGAGCAGGTCGTCGGGCTGCCCGGCGGCGTCGCGGGCGCGCTCGGTGCCGTGCTCGCTGAGCAGCAGGGTCGGCTCGCCGGGTGCGCTGCCGATCACCGGGAAAAACTCGGGCGCCTCGGCCTGAAACGCCTCGGCATTGCGGAAGAAGTGGTCCTCCTGCAGGATGCGCGGGCTCTCCTCCTTGCGGTAGGCGACGGTCTCGCTGTGGTAGATGATGAAGGCGTTGAATACCGGCCGGTAGTAGGTGCGGCTCTCGTAGATGGTGTCGTGGCCCCGCATCGCTCGCACCTGCCGCACCAGCAGCGTGCCCTGCGGCTCGCGCAGCAGCAGCAGGTGCGCGCTCTGGTCGTTGTTGTGCGCGAAGCGGCCGCGCCGCCACGGCTCGAGCCCGCTCTCGGTGGTGTCGACGAACTCGCCGGCACCGGCGCCGTGCCAGGCCTCGAGCAGCAGGCGCTGCGCCAGGAGCAGATTGCGCGGCAGATAGTGCGGCGGTCGCATCAGCCCGGTGCGGCCGACGAAGTCGGTGCTCCACTCCTCGCCGGCGTGATGGCGAAAGTAGTAGACGCCGCCGATGTAGACACCGCGCAGGCGGAAGCTCTGCTGCAGGCGCACGTTGTTGAGCGAGCGCCTGGTCGACGCCAGCAGCAGCGAGTCGCGCTTGCCCAGCAGCGGCAGCGGCCCCCACAGCGAGCGGATGCCGATGTGATAGGCCTGGAACGGATCGCCGCTGATCTGGATCGGCACCGAGCGCGGCCTGCGATCGAGCGACATGTAGTCGATGTCGATCTCCTCGCCCTCCTTGATCGCGACCTGGTGCTCGGGCTCCAAGAGGATCATCTTGCCGCCGCCGGCCAGGGTACCGACACCAAAACCGGTCATGTGCAGCAGCCGGGCGATCACACCGGTGACGATCGCCTCGATGAAGCCGCCCACGCCCCGCAGGTTGATCAGGCGCAGCCCGGGCGAGCTGCGGCGGCGCATCGGGGGGATCACCACCAGCGAGCTCTGCCCGGCCCAGCTCGTCGGATCGGTGGTGGTGACCGACGCCACGCCGCCGATGAAGGTGCGGTTGGTGTACAGGCCCTCGGCCAACTGCGCCTCGATGTAGGATTTCTGCTGGCCGGCCGCGTCGCGCGAGACCACCCGCACCAGCGTCGAGCCGAAGGCGCCCTCGCGGATCACCACCTGCGGGATTCGCTTGAGGTAACCGAGCATGCCCTTGGTCTTGCTGGTGAGATCGGCGGTGAAGAAGTGGCCGGCGCCCGGACCGCCCACGGCGTGGCTCGAGAAGCGCGACCAGGCGCCGTCGAGCTGCACCACGCTGAGCCGGGCCGGTACCACGACGCTGTCGTGCAGAAAGTAGCGGACAAAGGCGCGGGTGACCCGCTGCTCCCACCAGCGCCGAAACGGGGCCATCCCGGGCAGCTTGTCGAGCAACCCGGCCCACATCGCGTAACCCCAGCCCGGCACCCCCGCGAACACCGCGTTGTCGGCTGCGGTCCCGGCCGGGTACGGGCAGACGCTGCGTAAAAACGGGTAGAGCCCCTTGAAGGTGCTCTCGCGGTCGGCGGTCGAGAGCGCGCTCAGGTCGAAGCCGTGCGGTCGCAGCACCACCCTGTGCGGCAGCAGTGTGGCCAGGATGGCGATCGCCAGGTACAGGTCGTCGCGATCGCGCCGCGCGCGCCGCAGGATGCGAGCCACCGGCCGGTGCTGCACCACGTCGTCCTCGATGCGGTTGCGCAGCAGCCAGATGGTGCGGATCGTCTCCTCGGTGGGATCGAGCGCCGAGCCGTCGGGCAGGTGCTTGAAAAAGGTCGCCCGGTACGACGGCGGCAAGGTCGCCAGATCCTGCTCGGTGACCGCGCTGCAGTCGATGGCGCCCGGCCGGTAGCTTACCAGGTCCGGGTAGAACGCCCAGTAGGCTGCGATCAGCAGATGGTGGTCGACGCTTCCGTCGCCGCTGACGATGATGACGTCGATCGGTTTCTGTTCTGAGGCAAGCTGCTTGAAAGCGTCGCGGATGCCCTCGACCGAGCGCACCCGGTCGGCCAGGGTGTCGACCCGCGTCACCCCGAAACCGGCGTCGCGCAGCGCGGCGAACAGGTTGCGCGGCACCTTGTGCACCTTGCCCGGGTGCATCACCACCAGCACGTTGCCGGGCGAGCGGTCCTGGTGGATCGAGGCCCGCACGTAGAGCTCGAGCTGGTCGGGCGTCAGGTCGTGCGACGCGGCCGGCGGTGGCGGCGCGTTGACCAGGCTGGTGACGCCCGGCAGCGGGGTCATCCTGTTCTCGGGCAGTGGCGGCGCGGACGCGCCCTCGGCGCTACCCGACTCGGCGAGCGCCGTCGGTGCCTCCTCGAACGGCGACTGCTCGCCCATGGGTCTCGATCTCCGAGGCGTCAAATCTAGCCAACGCAGCGCGTCGTGTCGACCCGCGAGCGACCGGCGGGAACTTTTACCGGACGAACGGGTCTATTACTATTGCCTGTGACACGCTTGCGCGGGGACTCACCTTGGCACCTGCCGCCTCCGAGAACGTCGCCCCCCAGACCGGCCCGGTGGCTGGCGGCAGAGCCCAGGACGGATTCCCGGTCGGGTCGACCGAGTGTATGGTGCCGCCGATGCGAACCTCCGAGCCAGGCGATCGCCAGGTCGCGATCGATCCCTATGCCGAGCTGGCGCAGCGCGCCGCAGCCGGCGACGAGGCCGCGTTCGAGAAGATCGTGCGCGAGCTCGGCGACCGAGTGCGCTCGGTCGCGCTGCGCATGCTGGGCGACGCGTTCGAGGCCGACGATCTGGCGCAGGAGGTCTTTTTCGCCGTCTACCGCTCGCTCGGGCAGTTCCGCGGCGAGGCCAAGCTGACGACCTGGATCCTGCGCATCGCCCGCAACCACTGCCTCAACCGCATCAAGTCGCGGCACCGCCGCAGCCACGGCAGCGAGCGGTTGCAGCGGGCGGCCAGCGCGCTGGGGGTGGTACCCGGCGTCGTCGATACGCCGCGCGGGCCTGAGAGCAACGCCATCTCCAACGAGATCCGACAGCAGGTCGAGACCGCCATCGCCGAGCTGCCGCCGAAGATGCGCTGGCTGGTGGTGCTGCGGGACGTCGAGGGATTGAGCTACGAGGAGATCGCCGAGGCCGCCGATCTGAACGTGGGGACTGTCAAGTCGCGCCTGCATCGCGCGCGCGAGCGACTGGCGGATCGGCTCGGCTGGCTGGTCCAGCGAGCGACGGTGAGGAACGGAACATGACAAAGCAGGACAGAAAAATACGCCAGCTTTTCTCCGAGCGCTACGACGAGCGGCTCGAGGGGACGACGGCGCGCGCCTTCGACCAGGCGGTTCGCGACGATCCCAAGCTGGCCGCGGAGTACCAGCGTTTCGCCGAGGTGGTCGACCTTCTGCACCGGCTGCCGCCGCCCAAACCCGACCCCGATTTCGCACGCAAGGTGGCGGCGCGCATCCACCAGCGCCGCGCCGGGCAGCGGCGATCGCGCTCGCAGCGCTTCACCCTCTCGGTCGCCAGCACGATCACCACCCTGGCCGCGCTGGCCCTGGTCATCAGCCTGGCGGTGGCGACCCACCCCGTGAGCATGGAGCTCGACGCGATCGCACCGATCGCCGCTGGCGCGCCGATCGAGGCGCCGGTGCTGCACGCCAGCGTCGAGGCGCCCGCGGGCCAGCTCGCGACAACGCTAGGCCAGGCTTTTCAGAGCGGGCTGGTGCGAGCCGTCGCGCAGCGTCCCGATGGCGCCGGATTCACGATCGAGGTCGACGAGCTGCAGCTCGCGACCTTTTTGCGCTGGCTGGGAAACCGCTGCCCGC
>JAFGSX010000300.1 GCA_016934455.1 Deltaproteobacteria bacterium | reverse complement strand
GGTCGCGACCCAGGGCACCGACAGCCCGTGCAGATCGCCTTCCACCAGCGCGGCGCAGCCCTGATCGCCGCAGCCGATCCGCGCCTGCGCGACGGCATCGGCGCCCGAGCTCAGGCCGCCGCGCTCGCGCAACCGGCGCTCCAGCGCCGGCAGGTCGATCCCCGAGTGCGCGATCGCCGCGCCAAAGGCCGGCGCCTGCCGCAGCGACCGGGCATCGATGCCGACCAGCAGCGTGGTGCCCGGCGGCAGCGCCAGCACCAGCGGATCCGAAGCCAGGTCATACGACGGCGCGAGCGCACCGCCGCCGCAACCGGCGATCCCCAAGAACAGCAGCCATGTCAATTTGGTTGGCATGTGGCCCCCGAACGCGCTTTGGGCCTACCCTACTGCGCGGCTTTTTTTTTCGCTACCCTTCACCATGCTCTTTGCGTAGGATGCTGCGCCATCTGCAAAAACCGACGCCTTCACAGGACGTTGGGTGGAGGGAGACAACATGCATTGCCTACTGCGGGCATTGGCGCTGATTTCGGCTCTTCTCGCCACCGCCGCCCTGGCCGAACCGCCGCCGCAGGTCGAGGTGGCACCAGTGCTGGGCGCACAGTTCTTCCGCGGCTTGGACGGGCCGGGGCTCGGCCGCGATCAGACGATCCAGAACGGCGTGATCGTCGGCGCCCGCGGCGGGGCGCTGTTCGCCGACCGGCTGCGGCTCGACGTCGGTCTCGAGTTCACCCCCACGGTCGTGGTGGGCGCCGACCGGCTGACCTACGTGCTGCAACCCCATCTCGACGGCACGGTGGATCTTCTGACCGGCTGGATCCGCCCCTACGTCGGGCTGGGCGTCGGTCTGATCGGCTTTGTGGACAATCAGTGGCTCGGCGACACCATCACGTTCCAGTCCGGCATCACCGCCAAGAAGCCCGACGTCGAGTTCTCCGGCGCGGCGGCGGCCGGCGTCCGCGTCTACCTGGGCGAGATCGCCGACATGCTCGAGGGCACCATGCTGCGGCTCGACGTGCGCGACGTCATCTACGCGCCGCGCAACATCGCGGTCAATTACATGAACATCCAGCCGGGCGAGTTCAACGCCTTTCACAATCTGCAGCTCAGCCTCGCCTTTGCCTGGACCTTCGATGCCTTTGGCGAGACGCCGACCGGCGAGACGGGCGGCGTGACTCCCACCTCGGTTCCGTGATCGACCCGCGTTTCCGGCACCGCGGGTGACCGTGTGCTCGACGACGATGGCCGCGACATGCTGCGGGAGGGCTATCGCATCTCGGCGATCGGCCTGGAGATCGCGCTCTGCGTCGTGCTCGGCCTGGGCGGCGGCCTCTGGCTGGACCGGCGTTTTGGCACCTTCCCACTGCTGATGATGTTGCTGGGTGCAGCCGGCATCGCCGCGTCGATCAAGGTGGTGGTGCGCCTGATCAGGCACACCGACCTCGGTGAGAAGTGAACGACAAGCCGACCGAACGACTGGAGACCGCCCTGCAGGGCGCCCGCCGCGATCTCCTGATCGCCAGCGCCATCGCGGCCTTGCTCATGATCGCGGTCGGCCTGCTCTTCCCGGCCCAGCACCTGTGGGGTGTGGCGATCGGCGCGCTGCTCGCCCTGCTCAACCTGTCGGCGATCGCGCGCCTGTGCGCCCAGGTCCTGAGCGGTTCCCAGCCCGGGGCCAGGCTGGTCGCCCTGGCGCTGCTCAAGGTGCTGGCACTGTTTGCAGTGGTGGTGGCGGTGCTGTATACAAGGCCGCAGTACGCGCTCGGCCTGTGCATCGGGTTTGCGATGCCGGCGCTGGCCGGTCTGGTGCTGGCGATCCGGAGCGGCGAGCAAAGGCAGCGCATCGCGCAGTTCCTGCGCAGCCGTAGTTCGAAGGAATGAGATGCCGCACGGGATGACCTGGTTCAATTTTCTGCCCGGCTACGAACAGCTAGCGGCCTTCCTGCGGCACAGCCATGCCCAGGCCACGCTGCTCGGGCCGACGGCGTTTGCGGTGCAGCACGTGTTCGGCGCGCTGCTGGTGCTGATCGTGCTGATGCTGCTCGCCCTGGTTGCCAACCGCCGCCTGGCCAACCTCGAGGCCAACATCGTCCCCGACGGCAAGCTCGGCCTGCTGGCCGCGCTCGAGCTGGTGGTCGAGGCCCTCTACGGCATCTCGAAGGACATCATCGGGCCCGAAACCAAGCGCTACTTCCCGCTGATCGGCACGCTCGCGCTCTACATCTTCTTCTGCAACGCCCTCGGGTTGATCCCCGGCTTCGAGCCACCGACGAACAACGTCAGCACCAACGCCGCCTGCGCTCTGTTCGTCTTCTTCTACTACAACTACCAGGGGCTGCGCGTGAACGGCCTCGGCCACATCACGCACATGGCCAACCCGATGGGATCCTGGTGGGGCTGGTTCCTGGCGCCGCTGATGTTCCCGGTCGAGCTGATCGGCCACCTGGCGCGGCCGCTGTCGCTGACGCTGCGACTGTTTGGCAACATGGTCGGCGACCACGCCGTGGTGCTGGGCTTTGCCGGGATGATTCCGCTGCTGGTGCCGATCCCGTTCCAGGCGCTGGGTTTGCTGGTGTGCGTGATCCAGGCGCTGGTGTTCTGCCTGCTGACCGCGACCTACATCGGCATGGCCACCGCCGCGCAGCACGAAGAGGAGCAACCCGCGCACTGATCGCCCGCGCCACATGCCAGCGCGGAAAAAAGTGGCGACGGAGCGCAGAACTAAATAGAGTCTGTGCGGCGCAGCGCGCGACAGCGGCGCCCGTCGAGGGGGACAAGGAGCACGAGATGAGGATCGCCCGTAACTTGGCCCTGGTCATGGTCGGCACGCTGTTGGCAGCCGTGGCGTTCGCCCACGACCCAGCCGCAGCAGCAGCCGGCGGCAGCGCCTCGGACAACGCATGGTACGCGATCGCCGCCGCCATCGCGATCGGCCTGCCCGCCCTCGGCGGTGCCTTCGGCCAGGGTCGCGCCTCGGCGGCCGCGCTCGAGGGCATCGCCCGCAATCCGGGCGCCTCGGGCAAGCTGTTCGTGCCCATGATCCTCGGCCTGGTGCTGATCGAGTCGCTGGTCATCTACGGTCTGGTCATCGCCTTCTCCGTCTTTGGCAAAATCCAGTAGCCACATCCGCAGCCCTGACGTGCGTCAGCTCCAGGTCGGCGTCGACGATCACCTTGTCGACGCGGTGGCCTCGTTGCTGACCGAGCTGGGCGCTCCCGCCATCGAGATCGTCGACGACGAGACCCGCTCCGGCGCCGATCCCGGTGCCGCGCCGACCGGACGCGCCGAGGTTCGCGCCTGCTTCACCGCCGCCCCCGGTCTCGAGGCGCGCGCCGCGGCCGCGCTGAGCGCGCTGTTCGGCGCCATCGAGCCGCCACCGCGGGCGACGCTGCAGTGGCACGACGTCGTCGAGAAGGACTGGGCGACCGCGTGGCAAGAGCGCTGGCAACCGCAGCGCATCGGTCGACGGCTGGTGGTGGTACCGTCGTGGCGCGACTTCGATGCCGCCCCCCACGATGTGGTGCTGCGGCTCGACCCGGGCATGGCGTTTGGGACCGGCACCCACGAGACCACCCGGCTGTGCGCCGAGGCGATCGAACAGCTCGACCCGGACGGCCGCTCGCTGCTCGACGTCGGCTGCGGCACCGGCATCCTGGCGCTGTTCGCAGCGCGACTCGGCGCCCGGCCGGTGGTCGCGGTCGACGACGACCCCGATGCGATCGCGATCGCGCACGCCAATGCCGCCGCCAACGGCCTGGCCGACCGGCTGCGGCTGGCGGTCAGCCACGACGTCGGCGTGGCCGGCCGGTTCGACCTGGTGGTCGCCAACATCCTGCTCGACGCGCTGTGCGAGCTGGCCGATGCCATCGTGCGGCGAATGGCGCCCGGTGCTACGCTGATATTGTCCGGGCTGCTGGTCGGCCAGCTCGACGCTGTGCGCCAACCGTACACGGCGCGCGGTCTGAGCGAGCTGGAGCGGCGCGTGCGCGGCGAGTGGGGGCTGCTGGCGCTGCGCAACGCGCGCGGCTAACTACCAGCCAACACGGCAACGGCGCCGTAGAATGGACCGCATTCGGAACCGGCGGCTGCAAGACCTCCCTACAAAAGATGATGCGGGACGATCTTGTAGCTGATGCAGCCATCGACCGGGCAGATGTGCTTGCACATCAGGCAGCCGAAGCAGGCGTCCTCGTCGACCACCGGCTTGCGCTGCTCGTTCATGGTGATCGCCTGCGCCGCGCCGTCGCGACAGGTCAGGTAGCACTGGCCGCAGCCGACGCATTTGTCGTGGTCGATCTGCGACACCGCCTGGGTCTGGTGGCTGAGCTCGGACGGGTCGACCACGTTCTTGAGCGCCTTGCCGATGATGTCGTGCGGCGAGCGGTGGCCGTGGTCGGCCAGGTAATCGAGCAGCCCCTCGGCCATGTCCTGCACGATGCGGTAGCCGTGCTGCAGGATCGCCGTCGTCACCTGCAGGGTGGTGGCGCCCAGCAGCATGAACTCGACCGCGTCGATCCAGGTGTAGATGCCGCCCATGCCCGACAGCGGCAGGCCGAGCCGCTGGTCGCGCGCCATGTCCGATATGAAGCGCAGCGCGATCGGCTTGCACGAGCTGCCCGAGTAGCCGCTGGTCGACGACTTGCCGGCCACGTTGGGCAGCGGCACCAGCTCCTCCAGGTCGACGCCGGTGATCGCCTTGACCGTGTTGATGGCCGAGATCGCGTCGGCGCCGCCGGCCTTGGCCGCCAGCGCCACCGGCAGCATGTCGGCGACGTTGGGAGTCATCTTGGGCATCACCGGGATGCTGCAGGCGCCCTTGGTGATCGACGTCAGTTTTTCGATGATGGCCGCGTCCTGGCCCACCTTGTGGCCGGTGCCTTCGACCGTCATCTGCGGACAGGAGAAGTTGCACTCGATCAGATCGGCGCCCGCTTCCTGCGCCTGCCTGGCCAGCACCGCCCAGTCGTTGGCGTGGGTCAGGCCCATGATCGACGACACCACCACGTTCTTCGGGTAGTTTTTTTTGAGCCGGGCGATGTCCTCGAAGTTGTCCTTGGTCGGCCGGTCCGAGATCTGCTCGACGTTCTGCAGCCCGATCACGCGGTCGATGCCGCGGTGCAGCGCGTTGAGGCGCGGCGACGGGTGGGTGATCTTGACATCGTAGTCGGGCCCGACCGTCTTGTAGACGACGCCGCCCCAGCCGAGGTCGAAGGCGCGCGCGCACATGTCGTAGGTGTTGCTGACCGGCGACGACGACAGACAGAACGGGTTGGGGAACTCGACACCGCAGAAGTTGACCTTGAGGGTCGGTGTGGTCGTCATCACGCACGCTCCTTTCCGTCGAGCAGCGCATGGATCGCGTCGGCCGCCCGCTTGCCGTCGGCCACCGCCTGCACCACGGTGCCGGCGCCGCGCACCACGTCGCCGCCGGCGTAGACCCGGTTGACCGCGGTCGCCTGGGTGGCCTCGTCGACGGCCCAGCGCGGGCCGCTCTTCTTGACCTGGGTCAGGATCTTGCCGATCTCGTCGGTCGGCCCCTGCCCGATGGCCTGGATCACCGCGCCCACGCGCAGCTTGAAGCCGGTGCCCTCGACCGGCCGCGCGTTCTGCGGCACCAGCTTGCCCGGCTCGATCCACTCGGTCTCGTGGCCCTCGACGCCGGCCACCTCGTCGCCAGCGCCGGCGACCCCGGGAAGTCCCCGCAGGGGGACGATGCGCGCCACCTGGCACTGCGGCTTGATGATCACGCCGTCCTTGAGAGCCTGGTCCAGCTCGTCCGGCTGCGCCGGCAGCTCGGTCATGCTCTCGAGCGCGATCGCGTAGATGCGCCCGGCGCCCAGCTCGCGGCAGCAGCGCGCCACGTCCATCGCCACCGAGCCGCCGCCGACGATGGCGATGTTGCGGCCCTTGACCAGCGCCGCCGCCTTGGCCGCGTCGTTGTGCACGTCGGCCAGGAATTCGAGAGCAGTGGTCACGCCCTTGAGCTCGCTGCCCGGCACCTCGAGCCGATAGGAGCGCCACAGCCCGGGGGCCACGAAGACCGCCTGGAAATCCTGCTCCAGCAGGTGGGCCGCACCGTCGTCGCCCTGGATCGGCGAGCCGGTGCGCAGCTCGATCCCAAGCCCCAGGATCTCCTCGAGGTCGGCGTCGAGCAGGTGCTCCTCGAACCGGCTCGGCGGCACGCCGTAGCGCAGCATGCCGCCGGCCTTGGGCCGCGCTTCGAACAACGTAACCGGGTAGCCGAGCTGCGCCAGCCGGGCGGCCGCGGTCAGTCCGGCCGGGCCGGCGCCGACGATGGCCACCTTCTCCTTGCGGGCGGCGCCGCGCGCCAGCGCCCTGACGCCGTGCTGCCGGCCGTAGGCGACGGCGAACGCCTGCAGCCCGTCGATGTCGATCGGCCGATCGATGCCGCTGCGCAGGCACTCGCGCACGCAGGTCGACTCGACCGGGCAGACCGCGGCGCAGGTCCCGCCGAGCGGGTTATTGCGCAGCACGGTGCGAGCCGCGCCCTTGAGATTGTAGAAGCGGAGCTGCCGGATGAACGTGCCCGGATCGGTGCCGCCGGGGCAACCCTTGCTGCAGGGCGCGTCGTGGCAGAGCAGACAGCGGTGCGCCTCGGCCACCGCCTGTTGCAGGGTCAGCAGCGGGCGCCGGGTGTTGGTGTGATTCTCGGTCGCAGGTGCCATGTGATCTCTCCCCTGGGCGCGCTCGCCCGAGCCGCGCCGATGCCGAAAGCCGAGACATTACTCGCTGCGGTCCGCGCCGCGCAAGGTCATGGCGCGCTGGGGACGCCCTCGACCCCATCGGCGGCGGCGATCGATCTCGCGCATCATGACCCGACCTCGTCTGGCGGCGCCGGCGCGAGGTGCCGGCCGCCTCACTCGATCTGGAATTTGAGCGGCACCGTGACTCGCACCTCGGGCTCCGAGTGCCGCGGAAAACGCAGCTTGGCCACCACATCGGCCAGGCAGGTGTCGAGACCGGTGCCGCGGAGCGAGGCCGGAGCGATCACCGCATCGGTGACCCTGCCATCGCGCCTGATCACGAGCGAGAACCTGACCCCGCTCTTCGGCACCGCGCTGCGGTAGCGCGCTGCGCAGCTATTGAGGCCGGCCATGTTGCGCATGATGGCGCGCTCGATGTCGCCGACCGTGAGCTTGCGCGGGCGGTTATCCGCCGCCTGCGACGAGCGGTCTGCCGCCGCCAGCGCCGCGTCGAGATCCCGGTGCGCGATCGGTTCGGCGTCGGCTGACCCGCCGTCATCGGCGAAGACCACGCGCGGCCCGGCGTCGGGCTGACCTTGCAGCCGCGGCTCGATCAACGCGAAGTAGACCGCCGCGGCAGCGCCCACCAGCCCGCACAGCCCGGTGGCGACGGCAAACGCGATCCAGAGCCGCAGCGAGCGACGCTCGCCGCCGGTCGGCACCGTCGGGAACGAATCGGAAATGGAATGGGAAAATGCCTTCATCGCCTGCGCCGTCGCACCGCGCACGCCGACCGGCGCATCGGCCACCGGATCGAGCGGCTCTCCCGGCAGCCCCACGCACTTGAAGTATTCCTCGACGTACGGTCCGGCCTGCCGCATGCCCTCCTCGAGCATGCCGGGGGGCAGCGCCTTGACCAGATCGTCGCGCAGGGCGCCGCCATCCTGGTAGCGCAACGAGGGATTCACCGCGAGCGCGGTCCGGATGACGCGCTCGAGACCGCGCGGCACGTCGTTGCGATAGCGGTTGAGCGGCGGCACCTGGCCGCGCAGCACGGTCGCGACCAGCGCCGCCTCGGTCGCGGCGCGAAACAGGCGGCGGCTGGCCAGCGCCTCGTGGATGACCACGCCCATCGCGAACACGTCGATGCACGGCGATGCCCGGCCACCGGTGAGGCTCTCGGGCGCCATGTAGGCGAGCTTGCCCTTGATGGTGCCGACCCGGCTCGCGGTCGACGACGCCATCGCCTTGGCGATGCCGAAGTCGGTCAGCTTCACCCGCCCGTCGCGGCCGACCATGATGTTCTGCGGCGACACGTCGCGATGGGTAAAGGTCTCCTCGCCCCCGCCGCGACCGACGCCGTGCGCGTATGCCAAGCCCTTGAGCGCCTCGGAGGCAAAGTGGGCGACCACTGGCACCGGCAGCAGACGCCGCGTGGCTGCGCTGAAGCGCAGCATGTTGGCGAAGTTGCCGCCCGGCACGTACTCCATCGCCAGGTAATATTCGCTGTCGATCTTGTCGAGCTCGAACACCTGCACGATGTTGGGGTGCTCGAGCTTTACGCAGATCTTGGCCTCCTCGACCAGCATCGAGATGAAGTCCTGGTCGTGGGTCAGCGACGGCAACAGCCTCTTGATGGCAAAAACCTTCTCGAAATCCTTGACGGTCTTGCGCCGCGCCTCGTAGACCACTCCCATGCCGCCGGCTGCGATCCGTCGCACCAGCATGTAGGGCCCGAACATGATCGGATCGCCGGGCGGTGGCTCCGGGCACCACGGCACCAGCGCGTTGCAGCGGTGGCACCGCCAGGGATGTAGGTTTTCGCGCTCGCGCGGCGAGCCGCAGTAGGTGCAGAATTCAGACACGGTCTACTATCGCGTGCCGGATCCGTGCGGCCCGCGGTCAAGGGTTGGACCAAGCGCCTCAGCTCACACGGGTGGAGTCTATCATCCATTTGCATCGATGCAACTTGACTTGACGGCTCAGTCCGGAGAGAAAATCTCTGTTATCGTGGATAATTGTGTCACGATGACAAGGAGCACGGTCTCATGTGGCGATGGATAGCATTGGCCTTGAGTCTCGCGGCAGCCTCCAACGCCTTGGCCGAAGACCTCCCCGCCCCTCCCGGCACACACTATCTGCGGGTGGTCGACGCGCGCATTCAAAATCAGGGCACGCTCTCTTTCACGACCCTGGGCGGACTGAGCTACGCCGATAACCTGTTCAACGACGGGGCCACCGACACGCTGGTCGCGGCGCGCCTCAAGGCCTTTGCCTCGGCCTTCGATTTCCTGCAGGTCGGCCTGGCGCTGGGCACCCGCGCCAACGACCACTCGACCCGCCTTCCGCCGGTGAGCCAGACCGTCGGCGATCCGTCGGCGTTGCTGCGCGGCGGCTACCGATTTTTTCCCTGGCTCTCGCTGGCGGGTGAATTCGAGCTGGCGTTGCCGACCGCCAGCCGCGACATCGGCGTCGAGTTCGGGGCGATCTCGCCCAAGCTGACCACCGCGGTCGGCCTGCATGCACCGTTTGGGCTCACTGGCACGCTCAACCTGGGCGCGGCCTGGGACCGCACCGAGACCGCCTTCCGAGAACCGCTCACCGACGTGCTGCGCTACAGCGCGCACGTCTCCAACACGCCGTGGGTCTATCTCGGCGGCGCCGTCGACTACCGCTACGCGCCGTTCGCGTTCATGTCCCTGACCCCGTTTCTCGAGACCAGCTTCCAGTTGCCTGTCGGCAGCGTCGACACCGCGCAGGGGATGGCCGGCCTGATCGGCGCTGGCCTGCGGGTCGCCCTCGGCAGCAACGACGCGCTGGCGGTGACGATCGGGGGCGAGTATGCCTACCTGCGGCCGGATCCGACCCGGGTCGCGGTGCCGGCGGTAGCGCCGTGGGCAGTCGACATCGGCCTGGCTTATGCTTTCAACCTGTTCGCCGAGCCGGTGGCGGCCGCATCGCCACCACCACCGCCCAAGGAGGTGATCAAGGAGGTGGTCAAGGAGGTCGCGCCACCGACCGGCCGCATCAAAGGTGTCGTCATCGACAGGGAGACCAGGACACCGATCGTCGACGCCACGGTCGAGATCGCCGGCGCCGAGATGAGCGCGCTGGTGGTCAACGGCTCGGACGGCACCTTTGCCACCTATGCGCTGCCCGCCAACAAGCCGTACAAGCTCAAGGTCGTCGCCACTGGTTACACCGCGGGTGAAGTCAACGCCGTGGTCGGCGCCGACGGCGTGCGTACGATCGAGGTGGCGCTCGACCGGGCGGGCGCTGCCCAGTTCGGCGAGCTGCGCGGAATCATCAAGGCCGCGGCCGACGGCAAGCCGCTGGCCGCGAGCATCGTCGTCACCGGCATCAAGGAGCGCTTTGCCTCGGATCCAGCCACCGGCGCCTTCGTCTTCAAATTGCCGGTCGGCGATCACAACATCGCGGTGGGCGCGCCAGGGTATCGCACCCAGAAGAAAAAGATACGGATCAGGCCCGGCGACGTGGTGATACTCAACGTCGACCTGGCTCAGTGACCGCACCGCATAGGACAGGCATGCCGCACGGTGACACAGCGAGAACTCGATGGCGCGGCCGGATCGGTGCCGTGGCGCTGTACGCCGCGATCGCGCTGGGGGCGTGCGGCTGGTGTGGCCACGGCCCCGAGGCGGTGATCGAGAACGTCACACCCAAGGTGACGCTCTCGCGAGGCACCACCGAGCCCGAGCTCATCGACAGCGGAACCCGCGCCCGCGCCGGCGACACCATCACCACCGACGAGGCCGGCGCAGCCAGTCTCAAGTTCCCCGGCGGCAGCGTGCTCAAGCTCGCGCCGTCGACCTCGGTCTACCTCGAGTCGGGACCGCGCGGCCTGCGGGCCCACCAGGTGCGCCTGCTGTTCGGCTCTCTCGACGCGGTCGGTGCCAACCGCGAGCTGGTGGTGATGACCATGGTCGGCGCCATCGAGTTCGGGGGCGACCGCACCGAGGCCAGCATCAGCGCCAACGAGCAGGGGTTGTCCGTGCGTACCCTGATCGGCGAGGTGACCATCGGCGACCAGGTGGTCGGCGCCGGTATCTCGGTTCGGGTCGACAGCAATGGCATAGTCTTCGAGACTCCGGACGGCGGAGCCGCGGAGGATGCGGCCGGCCCCGCCGCGCCGGGCGAGGCGGTCCTGCTCAGCCTCAAGAGCGGCCGCGGTGCCGTGCGCCAGGTCGGCGGCAAGGGCCGATTCAGCGCGGTCAAACCCGGCACCCAGCTCGCGCCCAGCGACGTGCTCGAGGCGCGCGGAGCAGCGGCCGTAGTCGACCTGGGAGGGCTGGGCGAGGCGCGCATCTGGATTCGCAGCGGCATCGCGGTCGGCAGTGGCGACAGCGGGGGCAGCAGCCCGTCGTTCGAGACGCGGCGCGGCACGGCCCAGGTGCTGCTCGACGGTGGCATGAGGCAGTCCGTCGCCATCGGGGCGGCCCGCGCGCTGGTGCTGGCGTCGGCGCGCGGCTCCGACGTCGAATTCACGACCGACGCCAGAGGAACCCGCATCCGGGTCTACGAGGGCCGGGTTCAGATCACCGACGCCGACGGCGCGCGCCACGAGCTGTGGGCCAACCAGGAGGCGGCCGTCACCGCCACCGGCCGCAGCCAGGTGCGCGACCGAGAGACCAGCGCGCTCAAGATCAACCCGACCGTCCGCCGCGTGCTGGTGGCCGGCCGCATGCCAGCGGTCACCTTCATCTGGTCGCAGCTCGAGGGCGAAGGCCCCTACACGATCGAGGTGGCGCGCGACGCGGATTTTGCCAACAAGCTGATCGTGACCGACGTGCCCGACACCAGCTTCGTCACCGATCGCCTGCAGTCCGGCACCTACTGGTGGCGGGTGCGCAACGCGACCAAGTCGATCCCGGCGCGGGCGGTCAGCTTCGGCGTGGACCGGGTGACCGGCGAGGCCGACCTGCGCAAGAACGTGGTCAACGCGTCGGGCGAGCGCACCGTGGTCCTGTACCAGCAGTACCAGCCACCCGAGCTCACCTTCAGGTGGACCGCCGCCGCCAATGCGGACAGCTACCGCATCGACATCTGGCCCGACGGCAAGTTCGACCAGCCCGTGTTCGAGCAGGTGGTCGGCGAGCCGCAGGTCAAAGTGGCATCGGGCACGCTCAAGGATGGCCGCTACCTGTGGGCCGTCACCGTGCTCGACGCGTCCGGCAAGAATCTGTCGACCTCGGACATGTACGATCTGACCGTCAAGTTCGACAGCAACGAGATGCTGCTGCGGATCTTCGAGCCCCGGGCCGGTGCCCGGGTGCGCGGCAACACGGTCGAGACTCGAGGCATGGCCGCGCCGGGCGCCGAGATCTCCGTCAACGGCAAGAACGTCAAGCCGGACGAGGCGGGCCGGTTCAAGGCGACGGTCCCGGTGGTCGGCAGCCCGCCCCTGGTGATCTACAGGATGGGCGGCAACATCTTCGTGCGCGCTCTGAGGCGGTGAACGTGGAAGATCGGCAAGCGATGCAGGCCGCGCTCGATCAGGCGCGGCAGGCACTCGAGCACGCCGACGTCCCGGTCGGAGCCGTGGTCGTGTACGATGGCGCGATCATCGCAGCCGCGCACAACCGGCGCGAGGTCGACCGGGATCCGCTCGCGCACGCCGAGATCCTGGCGTTGCGCGCCGCGGCGGCACACCTCGGCCGCTGGCGCCTGAACGGGTGCACGCTCTACGTCACGCTCGAGCCGTGCCCGATGTGCGCCGGCGCCCTGGTCAACGGCCGCGTCGACCGGCTGGTCTACGGCACCGCCGATCCGCGAGCCGGAGCCTGCGGCAGCGTGCTCAACGTGGCTGCCGACGCGCGCCTGAACCACCGGGTCGCTGTCGAGTCGGGCGTGCTGGCCGACCAGGCGGCGGAGCTGCTGCGAGCCTTTTTTAGTGACCGGCGCGATGCGCGACAGACACCCGCGGCAGAAAACGGCGCCGAGAGCGACGCCGGTATTGACGGCACCAAAGGTTGAAACCAAAATAGCGCGCTTTGTCGCGCGGGTTGCGCACTGTTGTCTGCCATCACCCAGGCAGGAGGGCTCACGTTGGTGTGGTTGCGCTGCTGCCGGGGTGAAACCCCGTCGAGATTCATTCTCGACGGGGAGGGGGCGGCCGACGCCCTCGACAGACGTTACGGAGAGCTGGCCGAGCCTGGTCGAAGGCGCTAGACTCGAAATCTAGTGTACCGGCAACGGTACCGGGGGTTCGAATCCCTCGCTCTCCGCCAGACATTGCGCAGCCCGCGCGATAGAGGCTGATGCGACGCGGGCCAGAGGAGCTGGTTTCCAACACCGCCACCGAGGAGCGCAGCGACAAAGTGGCATTGAGAGTGCTGCTTGGGTGAAAAAGCGGTGCTGGTTGGGTGAAAATAGAACGGAGAGGTGACCGAGAGGCCGAAGGTGCACGACTGGAAATCGTGTGTACCCAAAAGGTACCGCGGGTTCAAATCCCGCCCTCTCCGCCACTGTGCCAGATGAGAAGGCTCGGCCCCCCGGGCAGAGCTCGCGAGGTCGATGGAGTTTCGCCCGTCAGGGCGCTTGTGACCGCCGCGCAACGGCCCAGTCCGAACCCCGCCAGGCCCGGAAGGGAGCAACGGTAAGGGCTTTCGGTCGTGTGCGCGGCGGTCTTTCTTTGTGCAGGTGGCGATGAGCCATGGCCTTTGACCTGCGCGATCGCTTCGAGACCCGAGATGGCTCGCGGCCCGAGCTGACGCCGCTCGCGCTCGAGCACGGACAGCAGCACGCGCTGGTGGCCTTTGCCGTGCTCGCCGGCGGCGACGTGCTCGATGCCACGACCGCTCCGCCGGCAGACGGTGCGCAGCGCGCGCGGTCGCTGGTCGAGGCGCGGGTCGAGCTCGGTGCGCACGGCGCACCGGCAGCGCAGCGGACGCGCGTGGTCGACGACGTCGTCCATCAGCTTCAGGGCAATCCCGTTCTGGTCGATCGCCTGTGGCTGGCCAAGCCGCTGCTGATCGAGCTGGTGCCGATCAAAAAAAACATGGCCGCGCTCGGCTACCCGACCGGCGTGTCGCCGCAGACCGCCGGCCTGTTCTGGAACCGACCGGACTGGCAGCGGGCGCGGATCGCGCTGCGCCAGGATCTGCTCGACCAGGAGCCGGCGCTGGTATTCCACGAGCTGGCGCACGCCATCCACTACCTCGCCTTCACCCGCGACGAGCAGCAGCTCATCTACCGGGTGCTGCAACCGGCCTTTGGCTCGCGCTCGGCCATGGACGAGGTGTTCGCCATCTACAGCGAGCGCGAGCTGGCCGGAGCGTTCGTCGAGCGCGACAAGCGGGCGCCGGGCGTCTACGGCTTCACGCGCCAGCAGTGGAACGAGAACCACCTGTTCACGCGCTTCGTCCGCAAGCTCTACTTCCCTTACCGGGCGGCCGCTGGCCCGGCCATGGCGCCGCGCCGCGGCGGAGACTGGATGAAGGGCATCGCGCAGAGGTGAGTCCGGCGTCTCCTGGTGCGCTCTCCCGGCCGGTGGTAGTATGATGGCATTCCTGGCGAAACGGGGGTGACAAAATGGCGCTCGCGGCTCTGGCTCAGGCAGTCATCGCTCTGACGATGGCGGCGGTGGCGCAGCCGACCAGCGATCGCGCGGAAGACGCAGCGCTGCAGCGCGCGCGCGCGGCTTTTATCGAGCTGCGTTACAACGAGGCCGAGGCCGCCTACCTCGAAGCGCTGGCCAAGGGCGGCAACCAGGCGGCCGCGTTGTCCGAGATCCACCTCAGGCTCGGCATCATCGCGGCCTCCTCCAATCGCACCGACGAGGCCGTCGATCTCTTCACGCGCATGCTGCTCATCGACCCCAAGGCGAGCGTCCCGGCGGACGTCTCGCCCAAGGTGCAGCGGCCGTTCATCGACGCGCAGGCCAATTTTTCCAAGCTTCAGCCGTGCTTCCTCGAGCACGCCCCGGTCCAGCACTGGCCGGCGACCGGCGGGCTGGAGTTGCGGGTGCGCTGGGATACCGATTCGCTCGGCATGGCGCAGGGGGTCTGGCTGATGCGGCGCAGCGCGGACAATCCGACCTACCGGGTCGCCGAGCAACGCGAGCGCGGCGAAGTGCTCTTCACCGTGAACCGCAACGAGGTACCGGAGCCGGCGGTCCTCGAATACTATCTCGAGCTGCGCGACGCCAACGGGAACACGCTGCGCAACACCGGCACCGCGGCCACCCCGTTGCGGGTGGCGGAGCAGACCGCAGAGGTAGCCGCCGTCGAGCAAGAAGCAGCGCCGGGCGAAGCACCTTGGCCCTGGATCATCGCCGGCTCCGCTGCGCTCCTCCTCGTCGGTGCGGGCGCTGCAGCCGCCATCGCGTACGCCGTAATTCCGCCGGAGCCGCCGGACTTCGGTAAGATCGAGCATCAGATCGGGCAAAGCTGGTAAGATCGCCGAGCGCGAGGAGCGCACGGCATGGCGCCTTCTGACAAACCCTCCTTCAAGTCGGTCGCGGTGCTCGGAGAGGTCGAGCGCGTCGATGCCAAGGATCCGCACACCTCCGACACCCGGCGCATGAGCGACAACGCCGTCGAGGTCACCGAGCGCGACCGCGAATCGCAGACCGACGACACCAAGCTGTCTGAAGCCAGTCCTCTGGACGACATCAGCACGCGCGAGGTCGCGGTCGGCACCCCGCGCGACCGCAGCGCGGTCGACCGCGCCGCGCCGGTCCACGACTACCTCCCGGCCGGTCTCGACAAGACCGAGAGCGACCGCCGACCGGCCGCTTCCAGCCAGGCCGGCCCGAAGCCACCTTTTCCCGCCCCGGCTCCGACGGTAAGGGAGCCGCTGCCGGTGACGGGCGGCCGCCCCGCCCCGGAGTCGCCGCCGCCCCTGCCGCCGCAGTCACCTCAGCCGCCGCCCGACGGCCAACCCACCGCCCCCGCCTTCGACGCTGGCGCCGGCGCGGCCGGATTGCCGGCCGGCGTGCCCAAGACCATCGGCCGCTACCACCTGGTCACCGAGATCGCGTCCGGCGGCATGGCCGCGCTCTACCTGGCGCGTGCGACCGGCCCGGCCGGCTTCGAAAAGCTGGTGGCGCTGAAGCGCATCCATCCGCATCTGGCCCGCGAGAGCCAGTTTGTCGTCATGTTTCTCGACGAGGCGCGCATCGCGGCGCGCATCCGCCACCCCAACGTGGTGCAGATCTACGAGCTGGGAGAGGACGCCGGCAGCTACTTCATCGCCATGGAGTACATCGAGGGCGAGAGCCTGGCCCGGCTGGCCAGCGCGACCTGGCGGGGACAGCACTCCCGCGGCGAGAGCATCGGGCTGCCGCTGCCCGAGATGATCCACATCGTGGCCGAGGCGGCGTCCGGGCTGCACGCCGCGCACGAGCTGCGCGACGAGCAGGGGGCAACGCTCGGCCTGGTGCACCGCGACGTGTCGCCTCACAACGTCCTGGTCACCTACGACGGCTACATCAAGCTGGTCGATTTTGGAGTGGTCAAGGCGCGCGGCCGCATGACCCAGACCACGACCTCCGAGCTCAAGGGCAAGCTCGCCTACATGTCGCCGGAGCAACTGGGCGGCTGCGAGATCGACCGCCGCTCGGACATCTTTTCGCTCGGCGTGGTGCTCTACGAGATGACCGTCTCGCGGCGCCTGTTCAAGAGCGCCAGCGAGGGACACACCGTCGCCATGATCCTGCAGGGCGCGATCCCACCGCCGTCGCAGGTGGTGCCCGACTATCCGCTGCGGCTCGAGAAGGTGGTGCTCAAGTCGCTCGCCCGCGATCCGGCCGACCGCTACCAGACCGCGGAGGAGATGCAGTACGCGCTGCACGACGTGCTCGACGAGGTGAGCCGGCGGATCGGCGCCGCCGACGTCGCCCGGCTGATGCGCACCACCTTTGGCGACCGCTACGATCTGCGGCAGCGCCTGCGCGCGGCGAGCGAAGCGGGCGAGGAGATCGGCGACCGCGACCTGGCTCGGCTGGGCGACAGCAAGACGCTCGATCACAAGACGCCGTCGATCAGCGGCATCCAGCCGACCGTGCTGTCGCGGCTCAGCCGCCTCGTGCGCAGGCGCAAAAAGCCGGTCGCGGTGGCGAGCGCGCTTGCGTCCGCCTGCATCGTGGTCCTGGCCTGGCTCCTCCTGGCGCAGCCATTTGCGCCCGCGGTCGGCACCGTGCGCGTCGTCAGCGAGCCCCCGGCGGCGGTTTACTTCGACGGCCGCGGGCCGCTCGGGAATACTCCGATCACCATCCCCGAGGTGGCGGTCGGCGAGCACAACGTGACCGTCGAGGCCGACGGTTACCGGCAGCGGGAGAAGCTGGTCGAGATCAAGCGCCCCGGGCAGGATCTGGTGGTCGAGCTGGTTCTGGCGCCGCTGCAGGTCAGCCCACCGACCTCGCAGCCGGTGATGGTGTGGTTGCCGCCCGATCCGGCTCCCGACCGCGGTCGCAGCCCCGACCCCAAACCCGACCCCAGACCCATCGTCAAGCAGCCGGCCGTCAACCTAAAAAAGCCCGAAAAGGCCAAACCGCCGCCGCCACCGAAGTCGACGGGCACCGGGCTGCTCACCTTGGACACAAAACCCTGGTGCGTGGTGCGCCTCGACGGCAAGAAGCTCGGCATGACACCGCTGATAGAGATCCGCGTGGCGAGCGGCGAGCACGAGCTCGAGCTGCTGCCGGCGGGCGTCGGCCCGGGGCGCAAATACAAAATCGTGATCCAGAAGGGCGAGCCTACCCGGCTGTTCTACGATCTGAACAAGAAGTAGGTCGTCTGCCCGCCGGCGGCGCCGCGATCACTGGGGTCGAGATAATGTCGCTGCGCGGGCACCCGTCGGTTCTGATCGTCAGCCTGATCGTCGCCGCGTCGGTGCAGCCCGGGCGCGGCAGCGCGCAATGCCAGGTCGGCGCGCCCCAGGCGCTGCTGCCGATCGACGGCCGACGCGTCACCTGCCCCCCGGATTTTTCATGGGCCGCCGGCGCCAACAACGACACCCTGTATCTCAACGTGTCGACCAGCCCCGACCTGGACCGGGTGATCGACGTGATCAACTGGGCCGACGACGGAACCCACACCTACAGCGGCGAGCTGGCGCGCTTTCTGCCGCGGATCGGCGAGACCCTGTACTGGCGGGTGGTGGCAGACGGCTGCAATCCTGTCCAGCGCGCGAGCAGCCCGGTCCAGAGCTTGGTGGTCGGCGAGGTCAGCGTCGACCCCCACTACTTCGTCGTCAACATCGGCTGGCCCGGCGGCTCCTATTCGGAATACGGCTGGGACCCGTTCGACGCGGCCACCATCCAGACCGCCGATCTGCTCGACCTGATCGACAACAAGGTGCAAACCCGCGGGCTCCATCCGAACAAGAAGCTGGCCTTCGGTTTTGTCATCCCCTACACCTTTGTCGCCGACGCCGCCTCCTTTGTGCCGATCCTGCAGCGGCTGCTCGCGGTGGCCGAGGAGGCCGACCTGCCGGTGCTCATCGGCCTCGACGGCTTCGAGTGGTGGCGCGGCCGGCCCGACCTGTGGAACTACTGGGATTCCGCCGGTCCCGGCTACAACCCCGCCAACCGCGCCAACGTGGAGTGGACGAGCTGGAGCCAGAGCGACGCGGTCCAGTTCGGCTGGCGCAACTGGGGCTCGCCGTTCAAGCTGTCCGAGCCCCACCCCAACCTCACCAGCCCGGCGGTCATCGCCGCCAACCAGCAAGCGCTGCAGACCCTGGGCGCGGTCATCCGCGAATGGCATCTGGGTCTGGCCGCCGAAAAAAAATACCTGTTCGCCGGCATCCGGCTGGGCTGGGAGACCAGCATCGGTATCAATTACTTCTACCCCGTCGACGAGGCGGTCTGCACCAGCGGCTCGGCCAACTGCAATCCGTTTTCCAATGCGCGGCAGGTGGGCTATGCGGCGGTGGCCACGGCCGGCCTGGGCAGCAGCGGCGCGCTCACCGCACAGCAGCTAACCGCCGCCCTGCAAATTCACATGGACGCCCAGGCCCGGGCGCTGGTCGAGATCGGCATCCCCCGGCGCAAGATATTTCTGCACATCGGCGCCGACGACAACCCGGCCGCTCATCCCAGTCTGCTCTTCGCCGGGACCGACGCCGCGTTGACGCCGTACGCCCATCCGGGTTTTTCTTTTTACACCGGCGCCAGCGGTCCGGACGGCATGGCCGGTCTGGAGAGCACGCTCGGCCAGACCGCAGAGACCGCCTGGGCCGTGTCCGAATGGGGTGGACCGGGCGGCGCGGCCTGGGCCGACGCCATCCGCCAGTTCACCCAGCGCCACCACAACAAGCTCATCAACGCCTTTGTCGTCGTCGACCACGCGGCGGTCAGGCAGACCCTGGACGAGGTGGTCTGCTGGGTGCAGCCGCCGCTGCTGCAGGCCACGGTCTCCGGCCGCCGCGCGACCCTGGCCTGGAGCGCTCCCTCCCGGGCCCAGCAGCTCTACCTCAACGTGACCCGCGATCCAACGCTATCTGTCGCCGGCGGCTTCGCCGTTGTCGACGTGGCCAATTCCGTGGTCACCGCGGTCAACCAGACCGTGCTCGAAGACCTCGCCGACGGCACCTATTACTGCAAGCTGTTTGCCGACGGCTGCAACCGGCGGGCGGTGTCGGACCTGGTGGTCTTCACCGTCCAGGCGACGATTGCCGACGCCGGCTGCACGACCTGCGGCGACGGTGGAACGGGCGCCGACGGCGGATCGAGTCGAGACGCGGGATCGATCGGCGACCGCGGATCGAATCGAGACGCGAGGGAAAATGGCGATGGCAGCGCCGCGGAAAGCGGTCTCCAGCCCGGCCCGCCGGACCGGGGCGCAAACTGTTCTGGCGGTTGCGCCTGCGCGGCTGGCCGCGACCTCACCACCGGATCGGCGGCCGGGGCGATCGGGCTGGCCGCGCTGGTCGTCGCCGGCCTCTCTGTCCGACGGCCGAAACCGCGCCCTGGTCGAGGGGAACGGCGCGCCGCCTCTGGCCAATGACCGCTACTTGGCCGGTGCCGCTGCCGGCTGCACCGCGATCACCGAGCCCGCCGAGTAGGCGGCAAACTCGGGCGCGTACATCGGCTGGGCCGTGGCCGGCGCCGCCTTGAAGGTGCCGGCGGTGGCGGCGCGGATGCGGTACTTGAAGGTGTACTCGCCCTGGGGCAGCCACTCGAAGAAGAAGTTCTGGCCGCTGTCGCGCACCTCCTCGTACCAGTAGATGCCCAGATCCCACTTGTGGCGCGAGACGTTGCTGGACGGCTCGAAGCCGGCCGGCCGCGGATCGCGCAGGTGCACGTACTCCATCTGGTGCTTGGTCTTGAGCGACACCTGCACTTCGACCTCGTCGCCGACCCGCACCGCCGCGCCCTCCTTGAGCGGCTTGAGCGTGGCCTCGCGGCCCTGGGTGTCGCGCCGGAAGTAGCTGCGCGAGATGGCCAAAAAGTCGCCGCGATCCTCGGTCGGCATTTTTTCGGTCGAGAAATGCCAGGTGGCCGACGCGAACAGATAACCCTTGGTCGCCTTCTCGACGACGATTGTGGACGATTTCTTGGCGTCGACCTTTTCGCCAGGCACCACGATCTGGTTCTTCTGGCCGGTGTACTGGTCGGGCTCGAAGGCGAACTGGGTCTGCTGGTCGCCGATGGTGACCTTGGCCTCCTCGCGCACGCCGAGCTGCTCGGTCTGCTTGAGATAGTGGGCCAGCGAATAGATCACCTCGGCCGTGGCGCGTGTCGACTTCCAGTGGTTGAGCTTCTTGTTCAAAAAGATCCAGAGCACCATGCCGTCGAGCTTGGGCTCCTGCGGCAGCAGCTCCATGGTGGTGCGGATGGCGAAGGCGTGGGTCTCGATGCTGTCGTTGTACCAGAGCCAGCCGCGGTCCTCGGGCGCCCAGAAGGTGCCCTGGTCCTCGGCGGTCTTGGCCGAGTCGAGCACGCTGGCCCAGACCAGCCGGGCGTCGGCCTCGCGCCCCATGCGCTTGAGCGTCAGCGCCAGGTAGCCCTTGAGATAGGGCGCGTGCTGCTTCCAGTGCCTGAAGCTGAAGTCGAGCATCTGCTTGCGCTCGGCGTCGCTGAACACGCCGCCGCTCCACGAGGTGTCGGGATAGTTGCTGAGCACGTAGTTGAGAAAGGTGATGGTCTCCCAGCAGGCGTCGCGAGCCATGCATTCGCGCACCAGCTCGTCGACATAGTGGCGGTGCAGGTAGTTCCAGCCTCGCTGCACCAGGTCGCGCGGCACCTCGACGCCGAACTCGATCGCCTTGCTGAACCCGTACAGGAGATAGAGCGTCATGTACGGCGACGGCGGTCCGCCCGGGAACCAGGGAAAGCCGCCGCTCGAGGTCTGCGCCTTGCGCAGCTTGGCCAGCGAGCTGTCGCGCTGCGCGCGGGTGATGCGCGGATCGAGCACGTTGAGCAAGTCTTTATTGTCGACGCCACCGCCCTTGGCCTCGATCACCCACGGCGTCTCCTCGAGCGCCATCTTGCGGTTGGGGTCGGGCTGGTCCCACTGCTCGAGCATGGTGTCGCGCTTGCTGAATTCTTTTGCCATGCGCTCGATCGCCGGGTAGCGACCGTACAGCGAGGCCAGAATGCCCGTCGACACGAAGCGGTTGAGCGTCTGCTCGGTGCACTCGTAGGGGTAGTTGACCAGGTAGGGCAGCGCGCTCAGCACCGAGTAGAAGAGCTGCGCGTCGAGGGTGACCACGAGCTGCTCGTTGATCAGCGACGGATCGTCGTCGCGGGCCAGGTCGGCGAACTTGAGCTCGCGCCTCGACGCGTCCTTGAGCGTGGCAAAGCGCGACTGCATCAGGTGCATGCGGCCGGGCAGCACCGGGATCGGCCGCAGCTCGCCGTCGCTCAGGTTGCCCGAGGTGGCGGTCACCTTGAACGCGATCGGGCCGACCCGCGCCGGCGTGACCAGCGCGAAGGTCAGGTTGGCGCTGCTCCCCTTGGGCGCGGCAAAGGGCTGGGCCTTGGCCTGCGCCGGCTTGAGGCCGAACTGGCCGAGCAGGCTCTGGCCGGTCTCGGGGTCGACGATGTCGAAGTCGAGCTTGCCCCGGAGCTCGCCCTCGGAGGCGTTGTTGACGACGACCTTGATCGCGGCCTGGTCGCCCTCGCGCAGGAAGCGCGGCAGGTAGGGTCGCACCATCAGATCCTTGACCGTGCGCGACTCCTTCTTGACCGAGCCCGCCATCAGGTCGCGGGTGACCGCGTGCGCCCAGACATTCCACGACGTCACCGAGTCGGGCACGCTGAACTCGAAGCTGACGCCGCCGTCGCCGCCGACCAGCAGGTGCGGCTGCCAGAACGCGGTCTCCGAAAAGTCGCTGCGCAGCTCCACCGCTGGCGCCTCGGCCGGCCCCCGCGTGCCGTCGGCCTCCTCGGCGCTCTTCTCGGCCGGCGCCTCGTCTCGCGTCACCGAGGCGGCCGGGCTGGCCGGCATGGCCATGGGTTTTGCCTTCTTCGCCTCGGACTTGCTCTCCTCGAGGGAGTCCTCGCGCGCCATCCGCCGCCGCACCCCCTCGCGCGCCACGGGCGCGCCCTCGGCCATCACCATCCCGCGGGAGCCGCGGCCGCCGCCGTACCCCCCCGGCCCGCCGATGCCGTAGCCGGAGTAGAACTTGAGCTGGTCGTCGACCGGCGACGGATACCCCGGCGGCGGGCTGAAACCGTCGGCCTCGACCCACGCGGTGTGCGCCTGGCCCAGGCAGCTACGGCCCCAGGTGACGCCGGTGCGCGTCGGATAGAGCGACAGCGGAGAGGCCGGGTGATGCGGCACAAAGGCGTCGAGGCTGCGATCGTACATGTAGGCCAGGATCTCGACCGCGCGGGCGGTGACGTCGCGGCCGCCCGGCCCCTTGACCTTGACCGTCCACTTCTCCTTCTGGCCCGGTCGCAGCAGGTCGCGGAAGGTGGCGTACTCGACGCTGAGCTGCTTGTTGTCCCACGGCACCATCACGCTCTCGCTGAGCTGGAAGAACTGGTGGTCGCGCTCGCCCCACAGCGTGATACCGAATCCGCCGCGCTCGGCCTCGGTGACCGGCAGCTCGATCAGGGTCGGGCTCTGGCCGGCGACCAGCGGCACGCGGCGAGTGCGCTTGCCCTCGCGATAGAGGTCGAGGAACAACGTCTGGTCCCGGAGGCCGCTGAGCGCGACGATGCGCGCGGTCCCGCCCACCTCCACCGACGACCGTTCGACCAGCAGCAGCGCCGGCAGCATCACGCTCTGCTGCTTGCCGGCGACCAGGAACTCCTTGCTGGTCCGGTATTTGGCGCCAAAGGCGTCGGTCGTCTCGTACTGGAGCCGGTAGCTGCCCGCGGCCAGCGCCGGCAGCTTGACCTCGGCCACGCCCTTGGCGTCGTGAGCGAGCGCCCCGCTCGCCAGCGGCCGGCCGTCCTTCCACTCGCGCACGACAGCCTCGGGCTGGTAGTCGGTCTCCCAGCGCGGCCGCAGGTTGTCGCCCTCGGTGCGCAGCGACGCCGCGCCGGTCGCCGCGGGCGGCGGCGGCAGCGGCTGGTCCGCGGGCAGCACCGTCGTCGCCGGCTGCGTCAGCTCGACCAGCGTGTAGGCGCCCGCGCCCGGCGCCGGCGTGCCGTCCAGGTCGGTGCGGGTGATGGTCATGACGCCGGCGACGTTGTCGAGCATGAACGCGGTGTCGCTCTCGACGCGGGCCTCGACCGCGACAAAGCCGACGCGGAAGCTGCGGCTGGCCGAGCGCGTCTCGCCACCCTCGTCGGTGATGTCGACCTGGACGGTGTAGCTGTAGCTGACGTCGCGCGCGCTGTCGCCGCTGCGCTCGTCCGCAGCCGGCGTGAAGCTGAACCCGAACTGGCCGTCGCCGCCCAGCGCACCCTGACCGGTGGCGACCACCTGCGGGGCCGTGCCGCCGCTGTGCCAGCCCCAGTAGCTGTACCACCAGGGGTAGACGGGCACCCGCTGCACGCGCCAGCGGACGCTGCCGCTGGTCAGCGGCAACCCGAAGTAGTAGCGCGCCTCGGCCTTGAGCTGCGCTGGAATGTTGAGGCGCAGCGGCGCCGCCGGGTCGAGCAGCTTGGTCTCGAAGGTGGGTCGCTTGTACTCCTCGACGCGCACGCCGACGGTGCCCCCGAGCGAGCTCTCGAGCCGCCACTGGCCGAGCAGGCGGCCGGCCGGGATTGTGAACTCGCCCGACGCTGTGCCGAAGTCGTTGCTGGCGACGCTCTTGCTCTCGACCGTCTGGTGGTTGGCGTCCTTGAGCGCGATGGTGACCGCCGTTCTGGGAGCCAGCCGGTAGTTTGCCTCGTCGTAGCGACCGCGATAGACCAGCGCCTTCCACAAGATCTTTTGACCCGGCCGGTAGATGCTGCGATCGGTGAACAGCAGGGTCGCGGTGCGCTCGGATACCCGTCCGGGCCGCTGGAAGTAGATGTAGTCGGGATCGACGGCGATCTGATCGCCCCGCCGCGCCAGCAGGAAATATGACGATCCCCGATCGCGGCTGAAGCGCACCTGGCCGGTTGCCGGCGTGGTCTTGCGGTCGACCGCCTTGTGGCGGACGTTCCAGTCGTACTTGTAGAGCGACACCTCGACGCCGGCCACCGGATTCCCGGTCTCGCCCGACAGCACGGTCGCCTCGACCTCGTCGTGGCGCTGGTGCGCCACCAGCACCAGATCGCCGACGATGATGTCGACCGCCGGCATCTGGTTGTCGGCGCGGCCAAAGTCCTTCTTGGCCGATCCGATGACGACGTAAAATCCGGGTTTCTTGATCGGCGGCACCGCGAACTGCCGGTGCTGTTTGTAGTCGGTGGTGGCCGGCAGCTCGACCGACCATTCGTGCACCGGCCGCGTCTTGAGCAGCCTGGTGGTCTGGTCGTAGTCGGGAAACAGCTCGTAGTCGTCCTGGGACTCGATCAGCTTCTGCAGGTCGAGCGCGTAGGCGCGCAGGTGGACCGCGGTCAGGTTCTTGTACCTGACCTCGATCGAACGCTTGGCCACGCCGTCGTGCGACATCGCGGCCAGGTTGAGCTCGGGCTGTTCGATGGACTTGACGACGTGGTGGCAGCGCTGGCCGCCCGCGCTGTCGGGAAAGGCCTTGGCGCCGTCGAGCGCGATCTGCCGCGCGCGCACCAGGCTGTCGGCGGTCTCCTCGGACTGCACCAGCTCGGCGAGCTGGGCCATGCCCATCGCCCACCAGGCGTGGTCGCGCAGGCCGGCCAGGTGCTGCTCTAGGTCGCGCCGAATCGCGGCGCGCTCGACGGCCCGGCTGAAGTGCTGCTGCAGCACGCGCAGCCGCGCCAGCCTGGCCTCCAGCGCCGCCGCCCTCTGTTTGCGATCCAGGTGCCAGCGCTCGAGATCATCGAGGATGGCGACGATCTTGACGATCGGGTGCACCTCCGGATCGAGCAGCGAGATCGCCGGCGCGCTATTGACCGCTGGCTTGGCGGACGGCCTGGCGGCAGGCGCCGCGGCCGGGCGAAGCAGGCTGGCCAGGTCGAGCCGATAGATCTCGTTCTGGTGCTCGGGTCGCCAACCCTGGGTCTGGCTGAGCAGCTCGACCCGCAGGTAGCTGACAGCGTCGCGCAGCGTCGGCCGGATGTCGCCGGGGTAGCTGTTCTTTTCGATGTAGTCGGAGAGCTTGCCGATCGGCAGGTCGAGCTGATCGCGGTGCTGCCAGACCTGCTCGTAGGCGCGCTGCGCCTCGGCGTAGATCTGCTCCATGGTCCACGCCTTGAGGTCGACCTTCTCCTTGGACTCGACGCGCTCGCGCCGGTTGACCTCCCAGGAGTAAGACTGGGCGTAGTTGACCAGCGCAAAGCCGTAGTAGAGGTTGAGCACGGTCTGCGACAGCAGATCTGACGGCCACGGCTGCTCCATCAGGAACTTGACCGCGGTCTCGTAGCCGTGCAGCGCCATGCGCAACTGGGTCCATCGGATCAGGCAGCGCACCTGCTCCTCGCTGTCCTGCCGCTGCTTGGCCTGCCCCAGCATCTGCTCGACCAGCGCCGCTGCCGCCTCGTACTTGTCCTCGTCGACGAGCTGCTGGTACTGCTTCCAGCCATCCGAGAACGCGCCGTTCCAGTCCACCACGGCGAGCTGCGCCACCGCCGACGCCCCGTCCTCGCTCGCGGCGGCGGCGTCGCGCGCGGGGGCATCGGGGCAAGCGGCAGCCCCCAGCGCGAGCAGCGCGAACAGCGCGGCACACGACGACAGCGATCGAATGAGGGTCGACATCGGTGGACTCCAGCGTTTGTCCGGCGCGGTCGGCGCCGGCCCCACCTGTAACGCGCGGCAGCGGAGAACGCGCTGCCGCAAAGCGGTGTGGAGTCTAGCGCCGTTGGCGGTAACGGAGAATGGTGTTCGTGGACGCGCGATCCGCGCTCTGTTACCTTGCGCGCATGCGCCGCTGCACCGACCGCGCGACCGCCGCCACGGCGTCGTCGATCTTGCGCCAGCTCCGATCCGAGCGCGACCTCGCGGCCCGCCTGCTGCGGGTCGCGCGCGCGCTGATCGGGCATCCCTACGTCGCGGGCGCGCTGATCGGCGGCCCGGACCGGCCCGAGAGGCTGGTGGTGGACCTGGCCGGCTTCGACTGCGTCACCTATGTCGAGAACGTTCTCGCGCTGGCGCGCGCCAGCAGCGTGCGCGGCTACGTCCAGCAGCTGATCGCGCTGCGCTACCACTGCGGTCGCATCGAGTGGCGACGCCGCAATCATTATTTTTACGATTGGCTGCAGCGCAACGCCGCGGCCGGCTTCTTCCACCTCGATACGCCCGGGCCGGGCAGCCGCACCGTCAGCGCCCGGCTCGCGATCATCGGCGGCCTGCCGCCGCGGCAGGTCTCGTTTCCGGCGGTCGGCGTCCGCGACCTGCTGCGCGCTGCACCGCGCATCGCCGACGGCTCGGTCGCGGCGTTCGTCTCGACGCGGCCGCGGGTGCTCGATTTCTGCCACACCGGCCTGCTGTTCTGGGAGCCGGCGGCGCCCGGCCCGCGCGAGCGGTTGCTGCTCTACCACGCCACGCGCTCTCTCGGCGGCGTGGTGGCCGAGCCGCTGGGCCATTTTTTCAGGCGCGTGCAGACCCGCGGTCTGGTCTTTGCCCGCGCGCTGCCGCGGCGCGGAGACCCGCCATGAAGCCGATCGCCGCCCTGTTGCCGTGGACCGGCGAGCCCGGGCTCGAGCGGACACTGGACTCGCTGCGCGGCACACCCGAGATCGGCGCGATCGCGCTCGCGGCGTTGCCCGGCTCCCCGCCGCCAGCGCCGGACGCGACGGCGATCGCGGTCGAGACCCTGTGGTCAGCGGCGGGCGTGACGTCGATCTTAGATTGGTTTAGGCGCACCGCGGCGACGCACCTGCTCTGGCTGCTGCCCGGCGTCGCGGTCGCACCCCCGCGCAGCATCGAGCGGCTGTGGCGCGCGACCCGCGAGACAGACGCCGCGCTCGGCTACGCCGATTTCTTCGACCAGGAGAGCGCTGGCGGGCTGCAGCCGCACCCGCTGATCGACTACCAGCCCGGCGGCCTGCGCGACGACTTCGACTTTGGCCCGGCGCTGCTCGTCGCCCGCCCGCAGCTCGAACAGCTCACCGCCGATGCGACGGCGGTGCCGCCCGATCTCCGCCACGGCGCCCTGTACCACGTGCGGCTGCGGCTGGCCGAGATCGGAACCGTGCTGCACCTGCCCGAGCCGCTGCTGCTGCGGCCGGTAAGCGATCGCCGCGGCAGCGGAGCCCGGGTCTTCGACTACCTCGACCCGCGCCAGCGCGACTACCAGCTCGAGATGGAGCAGGTGGCGACCGCGCACCTGCGCCGCATCGATGCCTGGCTGCCGCCCGGCCGCCAGCCGCTGGCCGCGGATGCGTCCGCACCGCCGGTCCGGGCGAGCGTGGTGATCCCCGTGCGCGACCGGGTCAAGACCGTCGGCGATGCCGTGCGCAGCGCGCTGGCGCAGAGGGCCGGCTTCGAGTTCAACGTCATCGCCGTCGACAACCACTCGACGGACGGCACCAGCGCCCTGCTCGCCGAGCTGGCGCAACGCGAGCGGCGGCTGGTGCACCTGGTCCCGGAGCGGCGCGACCTGGGCATCGGCGGCTGCTGGAACGAGGCGATCTTCTCGCCGCAGTGCGGCCGCTACGCGGTGCAGCTCGACAGCGACGACCTCTACGACGGCGACGGCGCGCTGGCGCGGCTGGTCGAGGCGCTCGAGGCCGGCGGCTGCGCGCTGCTGATCGGCGCCTACACCACGGTCGCATTCGACCTGTCGCCGCTGTCGCCGGGCCTGATCGACCACCGCGAGTGGAGCGACGACAACGGCCACAACAACGCGCTGCGCGTCCACGGCCTGGGCGCGCCGCGCTGCTATCACGTTCCGACGCTGCGCAGCGTCGGCGGCTTCCCCAACGCGAGCTACGGCGAGGACTACGCGGCCGTTCTGCGGCTGTGCCGCAGCTTCAGGGTCGGCCGCGTCTACGACTCGCTCTACTGGTGCCGGCGCTGGGAGGGCAACTCGGACAGCGCGCTGAGCCAGGAGACGCAGAACCGCTATCACGCCTACAAGGACCGGCTGCGCACGATCGAGATCGCGGCGCGGCAACAGCGCGCGGGAGTGGCGACGTGAACGCGCAAGAACCTGGATTTGATCGCAGATCGAAGCGCAGCGACGATCTTGGCGTCAATTCTCGGCGGGGCCCCGCTGATCTGCGCAAGCCTCCTCGTCGTTCCTGAAGGGAACGACAAGAAGGCTTGCTCCGGCCCCCCGCCGGTCGAGGTGGATTGGTTTGAACAGCGGATCAGAGTGGGCAGGTCGGATTGCCGAACAGGTCGCTGCCGGCGCGCCGCTCGAAGAGGCGCTGGCCGCGCTGCTGGCGCAGCAGCGCGCGAGCTGGCCGCTGCTGCGCGAGGGCGAGGCCGGGCTGGCCGCGGCCGCCGTGCGGCGGATAGAAGGTGGCGACGGCCACGTTCTGCTGCAGGCCAACGCCCGGCGCAAGATCTCGACCAGCGCCAGCGTCGATCCGGCTTCGGTGGCGCAGCGGCCCTGCTTTCTGTGCCAGGACCGTTTGCCGGCGGAGGAGCGCGGCGTCGCGTTCGGAGACGACTACATCGCCTTCTGCAATCCCTATCCGATCCTGCCCGGCCACCTGTCGGTGGTGGCGCGGCAGCACCGGCCGCAGGCGATCGCGGGCCGGGCGCGCGATCTGCTGCTGCTTAGCCGCAGCCTCGGCCCGTGCTGGAGCGCGCTCTACAACGGCCCGCGCTGCGGTGCCTCGGCGCCCGACCACCTGCACTTCCAGGCCGGCCAGATCGATGCCCTGCCGCTCGAGATCGACCTCGATCCGCCGGAGGCCGGCGCCGGCGCGCTGCCCTTCGAGAGGTTCGGCCGCCGCGGCCTGATGCTGTGGGACTGGGACGCCGGCGCCCTGGCTGAGCGTGTCGAGGCCGCGATCGAGGCGCTGCAGCGCATCGCCGGCGATTGGGACGAGCCGCTGCTCAACCTGATCGCGCGCAGCGACGACGTCGGAACGCGGGTGCTGCTGTTTCCGCGCGCGCGGCATCGGCCGCGGCAGTTCTTCGCCCGCGGCGAAGACCACCTCCTGATCAGCCCCGGCGCGCTGGACATGGCCGGGCTGATCGTCGTGGCCGAGCCGACCCACCTCGGCCGGGTCGACGCGGCGGCGGTGCGCGACATCTACGACCAGGTGACGCTCGACGCAGCGCGCTTCGCGCAGCTCGCTGCCGCGGTGGAGACATGAGCGATCGGATCGCCGAGGCCAGGGCGGGCCGCGAGCCGCGGATCGCGGTCGGCGTCATCGCCGACAAGCCCGCGATCCGCTTTCAGCTCCACGGCGCATTCGTCGACGGGCGCGGCCAGAGCTGGCCGGCCGGCGAATACCTGGCCGAGGCGGCTGACGTCGGAATGCGGGTCGCGGGTGCCAGGTCCGAGCGCGCGCCGGAGCTGAGACTGACGCCGGGCGATCCGCTGGCAGACCACTTCTCGCTGCTGGCCACCATCGGCATCGACTTCCACTGGCAGCGAGACGAGGAGCAGCGCTTTGCCGGCGCGCTCCACATCATCGCCAGCGGCGCCGGCCGGTTGACCGCGATCGACGAGGTGCCGCTCGAGACCTATCTGGCGTCGGTGATCTGCTCCGAGATGGGCGCCGGCTCACCGCCCGAGTTCTTGCGCAGCCACGCCGTCATCTCGCGCTCGTGGCTGCTGGCGCAGCTTGTGCCGCGGGGAGAAACCGCCGCGCCCGTCGACGAGCCGGGCGAGCGCATCCGCTGGTACGATCGCGATGCCCACCGCGATTTCGACGTCTGCGCCGACGACCACTGCCAGCGCTACCAGGGGCTGACCCGCATCACCTCGCCCTGGGTCGCGGCCGCGGTACAGGACACGCGCGGCCAGGTGCTGACCCACGCCGGCGCGGTCTGCGACGCGCGCTTTTACAAGTGCTGCGGCGGCGTGACCGAGGATTTTGGCGTGGCCTGGTCCGACACCGCGATCCCGTACCTGGTGCCGGTGCGCGACGCGGCCGACCCGGCCTTGCCGGAGCCGCCGCTGACCGACGAGCAGGCAGCGCGCGCCTTCATCACCGGCGATCCGCCGGCCTTCTGCAACTGCCGCGACGCCGCTCTGCTCTCCTCGATCCTGCCCAGCTACGATCAGGAGACCGCCGACTTCTACCGCTGGCAGGTACGGCTGACCGCCGTTTCGGCGGCCGAGCTGGTGAGCCGGAAGCTCGGCGTCGAGGTCGGCCGCGTGCTCGCCCTGACGCCGCTCTCGCGCGGGCTCTCCGGCCGCATCGACCGGCTGCGCATCGCCGGCGAGCGACAGGCGCTGGTGGTGGGCAAGGAGCTCGAGATCCGGCGCGCGCTCTCCGAGTCGCACCTCTACAGCTCGGCCTTTGTCGTCGACACCGAGGGCGACCCGGCGCGCCCCGATGCCTTTGTGCTGCACGGCGCCGGCTGGGGCCACGGCGTCGGCCTGTGCCAGATCGGCGCCGCTGCCATGGCAGCGCAGGGGTATGACCACCGCCAGATCCTGGCCCACTATTATCCCGGAGCGCAGCTCGAGCGCTGGTACCGATAGCCGCCGAGGATCGTCAATAGAGGGTCGCCGCCCAGTGTTTTCTGGTGCTTGAGACTCCGTCCCAGCCGCCGATCAGGTGCAGGTAATTGCCCAGCTCGACCAGGCAGCCGCCGCGGCTTACCTCTGATGGCAGGTGTTGCTGAAAAAACCAGAATTCTGCCAGCGAGCCATCGGCGCACTCATCGGCACACTCGATGGTAAATTTCTCTGTCGTAACTCTGTTTTCGTATTTGTACCCGCCCATGACGTAGAGAGCATTGCCGATGACTGCCACCATGGGGTCTGACCGGTCGGTGTCAAGATTACTTGAGGACAATGCAAAACCACTAAGGCCTGTGTCGTCGCAGGCCGCCACCTCAAGACTGGACAGCGAGTACTCCAAGCTGTCATGGCCGGCCACGACATAGAGTGAGTTACCCAGGACCGCGGTTCCGACGCCGGCGCGCGCCTGCGCCAAATTGGTCCAGTTCGTGGGGCTGGCACCCCGGAGGTCCATGTACTGAACAGCGCTGGTAACTCCGTAAGGCAACGAGCCGCCCGCCACATACAGCCTGCTGCCCGCGATGGCCGAGGCGAAGTGGCTGACCGCAGGCGAGATGTATGTCGTATTTGCCCCCCACACCCACCCAGGATCTCCATCCGAGATGACAGTGGCTCGTATTTCAGCGATCCTGCCCCACGCATAATCATTTGCGCCTGCTATCACCAGCAGGTGCTGGTCGGTCACGGCCAGCCGATGACCGTATAGTTGCTGATGAAGCTCACTGTCAAAACTATCGTCATGGCTCAATTCTCCGTCCATCGAGACAAAGAAGCGGTGGACTGCCTTTGTGGTCACTGACCCGGTCTTGCCGCCGGTAAGATAGAGGTTGCCGCCGACCACGGCGCACGCCGGGTCGCGGAGGGCATACGGCAGAGCCGAGCTGGTCTGCTCGACGAAGCCGCCGAATAGCGCGCCAAAGTTGATCGGCGCCTGCACGATGTCTTGTCTCGTGCTTTCGTTCTCGTCCGTGCCGCCGAGCAGGTAGAAGTGGTTGTGCACCAGAGCAGCCATGGCTGAGGCTCGGGCGACGCCGAGTGCGCCACGCGAACCGAAACTCCCGAGCGAATCATCCGGGAGGATGTCCGCGCACTCGACGCTGGAGATCTCTGCATTATTATGCTCGCCCCCGATCAGACAGAGCTCGGATGGGAACACCGCCACCGCAGCCGAACGGCGCGGGGTAAAGTTGATGTTCAGTGGTAAAAACGACCCGAGGTTGCCGTTGTCGTCGATCGGCGCCCACTCTGCCGTTTCGTTGGCGCTTGTGCCGCCAAAGACATAGAGCTTGCCGCCGACCACTGCCGCGGCCACGCGATCGCGATTCTCGAGGAGCGAGGGCGCGGGCTCAAACGGACCCAGGTCAAAACCGCTGCCGATCGGCGCGCGGATGACCTCGCTGATCGATGCGGTCCAGTCGTCGCTGTGGCGGCCGCCGATGAGATAGAGGTAGCGCCCGATCGCGATCGCCTCCGCATCCTGCAGCGCATCTGGCAGATCGGGCCCGGCCACAAAGGACGTGAGCTCGCCGTCGACGCTGATGTCTGAGTACTCGACCGATTTCAGCGTGCTGCCTTCGTTGTGGTTGTAACCGCCCAAAATGTAGACCCGATTGCCGATGAGCGCGGTGGCGGCGCCGATTCGACGCTTGTCCAGGTAGTGGGTCAAGTCGTCCGTAAACTGGCCCAGCGTGCCATCGGCAAAGATGCGCGCGCGCACCGTGGATTGCTGGGTTATTCCTTCAGTACTGCCGCCGATCAGGTACAGGTAGCGCGACGTGGCCACCGCACTGCCGTGGGCGCGCGGATTGGGCAGCCTCGGCATCTCGCGCGCGGCGACCGTCTGCTCGTAGTTGGCAGAGAAGTAGCCGAGCCTCGGCTCAAACGTCGTGTAGCGAAACGGCACTGCATTGGATGGGACGCCATCGATGACGACGCAAACCGGGCCCGAGCCAGCGCCGCCCGGCACCTCCACGAACAGCCGGCTGGTCGCCGGGCTGGTTGCCAGTTGGAACAATATCCCGGCATACTTCACCGTCAGAGAGCCCGCCGGAAAGATCCCCTCGAGCACGATCGTGTCGCCGGCCTTGGCAATCGGCGGATGGATCGCAAACAGCGCCGGGCCAGTGCCGCCGTCGAACAGCGGCGAGTCGGGCCGAGCGCTGTCGCGCTGGCCGGCGTCGGGTTGGCCGGTATCGATCTGCAAGGCATCAGGTCGAGCGCCTTCGGGATACCAGGCATCGGGCAGAGCGGCGTCAGAGTCTGCTCTGTCTTCGCCGCCGGCATCGGCGGCGGCAAGGTCGGTCAGCGAGCGATCGAGGCCGGCCGCGTCGCCCGAGCCGGCGTCTGCCGTGTGCGCCACGCAGACTCCGGCCCGGCACGAGTAGTCGGCCGGACATTCGCCGTCGTTCTCGCACTGGGACGAGAACTGCTGCGAGCAAAACGAGCAGCCGGCCGCGGTCAGGCTCAGACCGCTCCACAGCAGCAGGGTGGCGATGCGAGGCATCTGCGGATTGTAGCAGAAGTGGCTACGCCTTGCCGACCAGCTTGGCGCCCCACTCGAAGCCCTTGTCAAAGGCGCCCAGGTTGAGCTTCTCGGTACCCCTGGGCACCGAGTCGGCGACCGCCTTGCGCATGGCGTCGGCGTTGATCAGCCTGGTGGTGGAGGCGAAGAAGCCGACCATCACGATGTTGAGCACCATCTTGCGGCCGAGTTCCTCGGCCAGCCGGGTGGCCGGGATGCCATAGAGCGTGATGCCCGGGGTCAGGTTGTCGGGCGTGACCAGCTCCTCCTCGATCAGCAGCGTGCCGCCCGGCGCCAGCTCGGGCAGGAACTTGTTGTAGGCGTCCTGGGACATGACCACCAGGATCTGGGGCCGCGAGACGTACGGGTAGAGGATGCTCTGGTCCGAGACGATCACCTGCGACGAGCAGGAGCTGCCGCGCGCCTCGGGCCCGAAGGCCTGGGTCATCGCCGAGTCCTTCTGGTCGAACAGCGCGGCCGCCTTGCCGATGATCATGCCAGCGAGCACCACTCCCTGCCCGCCGAGCCCACCGATCTTGATCTCTGTCGTCGACATCTGGCTACCTTTCCAGGGGCTGTCGGCCAGCCCCTCGTCGGTCGGGAGTGAATCCCGACCGACTTCACCCGAGCAGCG
>JAFGSX010000299.1 GCA_016934455.1 Deltaproteobacteria bacterium | reverse complement strand
TCGGCATCGCCAAGACGTCGGTGCGGCTGGCCCACACGCACGCCGGCTCGTTCAAGGGCACGCTCGAGTACATGGCGCCCGAGCAGTTCGGCCACGAGCAGTCGAGCCCGGCCACCGACATCTACCAGCTCGGGGTGCTGCTCTACAAGCTGCTCCTCGGCAAGGCACCGGTGGCGGCCGCCAATCCCGCCGATTTTATGCAGAAGATCATCAGCGGCGAGCTGATCAGGCCGACTCAGCAGGTGGCCAGCTTCCCGGCTTCCATCGAGCAGATCCTGCTCAAGGCACTGGAGCGCGATCCGGCGCATCGCTACTCGAGCGCGGCCAAGATGGCGGCGGCGATCGAGGCCCAGCTCCCGGGGACCTGGAAGAAGGGCGATGCCAAGCTGGCCGAGCTGCTCGAGCACCTGGCCGGAGATCGCCATTCCAGGCAGCAGGCGCTGATCAACGGGTTGCTGCAGGGCACCGCGCTCGACGCGGCGTCGGGCGAGCTGCTGCAGCGCGACAGCGAGCAGGAGGAGCCCGAGAAATTCGCGGTCGAGCTGGCGACCTTCGAGGAGCTGCGGCCGTCGCCGCCGGCCGCGACCAGCGAATCGGGGCAGATCCCGTTCGCCTCAGCCGTGCTGTTGGCCGACCCGAGCAGCGCCATCGGCAGCCCTTTGCCCGTGTCCCCGGTGATGGTGCAGGAACCGGGCAAGCTGAGCGACTCGATGCCATTTGCCTCGGCCATCCTGGTCAGCACCGCCGAGAAGCTGCCGCTGGGCATGGAGCACATCGGCGAGTACCGCACCGAGAAGGCGCTGGGCGGCGGCAGTCTGGCCGACGTCTACGTGTGCCACGACCCGGCGCTCAACCGCCAGGTCGTGATCAAGATCCTCAAGCCCGAGCTGGTCGGCTACAAGCTCACCGTCGATCGCTTTCTCGAGGCGGCGCGGGCGATGTGCAAGATCAAGTCGCCGCACGTCGTCACCGTCTATCACGTCGACAGCGAGGGCGATCGCCCCTATCTGGTGATGGAGCTGCTCAGGGGCGAGAGCCTGGCGCTGCGCCTGCTGCGCAGCGCGGTGCCCGCGACCGCGACGCTGGCACTGCTGCGCGAGGTCGTGTCCGGCCTGAGGGTGGCGCAGAGCTCCGGTACCATCCACCGCGACCTCAAGCCGACCAACCTGTTCGTCGCCGACGATCACGTCAAGCTGACCGACTTTGGCATGGGCCTGCTGCCGCCGCGGGTGGGCGCCGGCCCGATCGACCGCATCCACGCCGGGACCGTTCACTACCTGGCGCCGGAGTTGCTGCGCGGCAAGCTGTGGACCGCCCAGACCGACATGTACGCGCTGGGCGCCATCCTGTACGAGATGCTCACCGGCGAGCGGCTGTTCGTCGGCGGCACGCCCGATGACGTGGTCAAGGCCCAGCTCGAGGCGCCACCGCCCAAGCCGAGCGCCCTGCGGCGCGAGGTGCCGGCGATCTTCGACGAGCTGGTGCTGCGGCTGCTGGCCAAGGATCCGGGCGAGCGCTTCGACGACATGGCGGCTCTCGACGAGGCGCTGGCGCTCGTCGCCAAGGGAGCCACCAGCCTGCCGCCACCCAAGCCAAAGGAAAAGCCGAAGACCAAGACCAAAGCAAAGGCCAAGGCCAAGACCAAGACCGAACCCACGCTGGAAGCCAAACCCGAGCCCGTACCCGAACCCAAGATCGAGTCCAGGCACGAGCCAGGGCGAGCAGCCACCCGGGATCTGCTGGTCGCGGTCAAGGACAGCAGCCGCGCCCTGTCGCAGCCGTCGGCGAGGGCCGAGCCGCGCGGATCAGACATACCGACCATGATCGCGGAGCCGTTTGCCGTGCCCGAGGAGCCGCGACCTGCTGGCGCGCCGGTCCCGCTCGACGCGGCCACCGTGATCGATATCGAGAAGCCGGCCGCGCTGGTGGCCAGCGCGCCGGAGCCGACCACCGCCGTCGCCGCCGACGAGATGGCGACCATGGCGCCGGCGCCGGTCGAGCTGCCCCCCGCCAACGAGTTTTCGGTTACCGAGCGGACGCCGGTCTGGCAGCCGCAGCCGGACAAGCTCTCGTTTTTGGCAGCGGCACGCGCTCGGGCGATGCAGGCGCTGGTCGCGATCAAGGTGGCGCTGGGCAAAGCCGCAGCGGCGGTCGGCGCCAGCGTGCGCAGGTGCGGCCAGTGGCTGCGAAAGCGCCTCGACCGCGCGCTACCGGTGATCCGGCGCTCGGTCGAACGGATCGCCCCCTGGGCGCGCAGCGTCTACGGACGGATCGCGGCCGGGCTCGGGCCGGCGTTCCGGTCGGCGGGCGCTGCGATCCGCTCCGCCTGGGGCAGGGCGCGCGCCGCGTTCATGAAGCTGCCGCGCGGCGCCCGCATCGGCATCGGGGTGGGGAGCGCGGCCCTGCTGGTCGCGGTCGCCGCCGTCGTCGTCGTCGTGGCCACCCACAAGCCGGATGTGCGCGAGCGGCTGGCGCGCGGCGAGTACCAGCCGGTTGCCGACGAGCTGGCCGCGATCCCGGCCGCCCAGCGCACCGCCGAGCAAGAGCTGCTGCGCGGTCACGCCCTGCGCGCTCTCAAGCAGGACGAGGAGGCGGCCGCCGCCTATGCCGTCGCCGTCAAGGGCGGCGCGGTGGACGACGCGGTGCTGGTCTTCATGCTGGCGCGGCTCGATAACCGCAAGGCCGACGCCGAGATCGAGGCGCTGGCGGCGTGGCCCGAGATCTCGATCGAGCCGCGGCTCAAGGAGATCACCGACAACGCCGGCTGGACGCCGCGCCACAATGCCCTGCGCATTCTCGAGAAGCGAGGCGCTGGCCATCTGATCGATCGCCAGGCGTTTGCCATCAAGGATCTGCTGTCCACGGGCACAAGCTGCGAGACGCGCAAGGCAGCGCTCAAGATGCTGCTGGCCGCCGCGCGCGACGGCTCGGCGCTGGCCGCCGTGCGCAAGGCCAAGGAGCGCTACTCCGAGAACTCCTGCATGCTGGGGGATCTGAGCAGCGCCGAGTACCGGCTGGCGACCCAGCCGCGATGAGAAGAGATCGCGGATCAGGTGTGCCGGCTCGCAGATATCGAGCGCTGAATCCCGCTTTCGGATTCTGGGCTGTGGCGGCCGGGTATTCACCCGGGGCATCCGATGGTGTTTAAATGGCGCTGCGATGCCCGATCCGACCCAGACCGCCTTGACCGATCAGCCGTCCAAGCTCGACCCCCCGGCTCAGATCGGCACCTATGCCGTCGAGCGGTTGTTGGGCGAGGGCGGCATGGGGCGCGTCTACCTGTGCCGCGACAGCGCGCTCGACCGGCTGGTGGCGATCAAGATGCTGCAGCCGGCGCTGGCCGATCAGCCGACCATGACCGAGCGGTTCCTGCGCGAGGCGAGATCGATGGCGGCGTTGACCTCGCCGCGCGTGGTGGCGGTCTACCACGTCGGCACCGAGGCGGGAGTGCCCTACCTGGTGATGGAGTACCTGGCGGGCGAGGACTTGGCGCGGCGCGTGCACCGCCTGGGCCGCCTGGAGCCGATCGACGCGGTCGAGCACGCGCTCGACGCCATCGCCGGTTTGCGCACGGCCGCGCAGGCCGGGCTGGTCCACCGCGACGTCAAGCCCTCCAACCTTTTCCTGGTCGACGGCCGGGTCAAGCTGACCGATTTTGGTCTGGCGCGGCCGGTCGATGGCTCTTCCGATCTGACCCAGACCGGGATCATCGTCGGCAGCCCGCACTACATGGCGCCCGAGCTGGCGCGCGGCGAGGATGCCGGCGTGCGCTCGGACATCTACGCGCTGGGTGCCACCCTCTATGAGTTGCTGGCCGGGCGGCCGCCGTTTTCGGGCAAGACCCCGGTCGAGGTGGTGAGCCAGCACCTGACCACGCCCGTGCCCGACATCGCGGTGCAGCGGCCCGAGCTGGATCAGCGACTGGTGCGTATCGTGCGCAGCATGCTGACCAAGGACCCGCACCAGCGGCCGGGCGACTACGATGCGCTGGAGGGCGCGCTGCTGCCGCTGGCGCCGCGGCTCCTGGCAGCGAGCGGGATCTCCGCCGTCGGTGCGGTCGATGCCGCTGCTTCCCACACCTCTCCGGCGCGTGCGCCCGCGACGGCGCAGGCGGTGCGCGCGCTGTGGCGCGGTCGCGGTCGCTGGGGGCTGCTCGGTCTGCTGCTGGCAGCGGTGGTGGCCGCGGCGATCGGCCTGTGGCCGGCGCGCGGCGACGACCGGATCGAGCGCATTCGCCGCGGCGAGGCGCGCGCCGTGCTCGACGAGATCGAACAGAAACCCGCCACCGAGCGCGACGCGCGCGACGCGCTGGTGCGCGGCCACGCGCTGCTGGCCCTGGACCACGTGCCGCAGGCGCTGGGCGCGTTTCGCGAGGCCGCGAGCGGCGGCGCGGTCGACGCCGCGATGCGCGATCGGGTGCTGGCCGAGCTCGACCGGCCCAGCGCCGACCTTGCCGTCGAGATCTTGACCGCCTGGCCGGATCGCGCCATCGTCCGCGAGCTGACGGCGCTGGTCGAGGGCGGCGAGTGGTGGGAACGGCGCCACGCGCTCGAGGTGCTGCAGGAGCGCCAGGAGGAGACCGCGCGACTGGAGGAGCTGCTCGGGATCCTCGACCTCGAGACCGGCACCAACTGCGGCCAGCGGCAGCAGGGTCTGCGCCGGCTCAAGCGCGTGGCAGCGTCCGAGACCGCGCTCGAGGCGATCCGACAAGCCCAGCAGCGGGGGCTCGAAAACCTGTGCATGTTGCTCGAGTACGGTGAGGCCGAGCGCGCGATCCGAACACGACTGGACAAGGCTAAATAGTGCATAGAGAAAAGGTGGGTATATGAAGAGCGATCCCGCCACAAGGACCGACCACCGCTGGCGGTTCTTGCGCGCCGGCGGCTTCGACCAGGTGCGGCTTGAGACCGCCGCCGATCTGCTGGCGCTGGAACAGCTCGACCAGAAGCTGTGGGCGGCGCTGGCCTGCCCGGCCAAGGGCCTCGAGCTCAATGCCAGGACACTGCAGTTGGTCGACACCGACGGTGACGGCCGCATCCGCGCGCCGGAGGTCATCGCCGCCGTCAAGTGGGCGATGGCGCGGCTCAGGCAACCCGAGGATCTCTGCCGCGGCGCGGGCGAGCTGGCGCTGACCGCCATCGACGAGAGCCGGCCCGAGGGCAGGCAGCTCGGAGCGGCCGCCAGGCAGATCCTCAAGAATCTGGGCAAGTCCGACGCGCTGGCGGTGACCTTCGAGGACACCGCCGACGTGGCCAAGATCTTCGACAAGACCCGCTTCAACGGCGACGGCGTGGTGCCACCCGAGGCGGCCGACGACGACGCGGTCAAGGCGGCGATCAAGGAGATCATCGACGTCTGCGGCGGCGTCGCGGATCGCTGCGGCGAGCCGGGCATCGACAGGGCCAAGCTCGATCAGTTTTTCACCGAGGCCAGGGCGTTCGACGAGTGGTGGCGCAAGGCCGAGGCCGACGCCGAGACAGTCCGGCCGCTGGGCGAGGCGACCGCCGCCGCCGCTGCTGCGGTGGCCGCGGTCCGGGACAAGATCGACGACTACTTCATGCGCTGCAACCTGGCGGCCTTTGACGCCCGAGCGGCGAGCTCGGTCAACCGCAGCGAGGCCGAGTACGCCGCCCTGGCCGCCCGGCCGCTGGTCGGTGTCGACGACGAGGTGAAGGCTTTCCCGATCGCGCACGTCGAGCCTGAGCAGCCGCTGCCGCTTGACAAAGGTATCAATCCGTCGTGGCAGGCGGCCGTGGTCCAGCTCCAGGCGGACGCGGTCAAGCCATTGCTGGGCGCCAAGAGCGCGCTGACGCAGACCGACTGGCAATCGCTGCTGGCCAAGCTGGTGCCGTATGGCGCCTGGCAGGAGGCCAAGGCCGGCGCGCTGGT
>JAFGSX010000298.1 GCA_016934455.1 Deltaproteobacteria bacterium | reverse complement strand
GCCAGCGCGCTGACCTTCACCATCACCCGGCTGCCCGGCCACGGCCGGCTGCGCAACGGAGTGACCACGCTGTTGATCAACGGCCGCGTGCTCCAGAGCGACATCGACCTCAACCGCTTTGCCTACATCAACACCGGCGACGAGTCCGACACCGACTCGTTCGCATTCAAGGTGCGCGACGCGGCCGGGCTCGAGACCGCCGAGCAGACCTTCCAGATCATGGTCGGCCCCGCCAACGACGCGCCGTCGGTGGTGCAGAACTCGGGCGCCACGGTGGAGGAGGGAGGCAGCTTCGTCTTCAGCGCCGCCCTGCTGCGCGCGGCCGATCAGGATCACGCGGTCGGTACCCTGGTCTACTCTCTGCGTTCGGTGCCCGCCGGCGGCAGCCTGCTGCTCAACAACCTGGCGCTCGCCGTGGGCGAAACCTTTGCCCAGGCCGATATCGACGGCGGCCTGCTCGTCTACCAGCATGGCGGCGGCGAGGCGACCTACGACAGCTTCGCCTTCGTGGTCAGCGATCCGCTCGGTGCCACCTCTGCGATCACCACCTTCGCGATCACGGTGACGGCCGTCAACGACCCGCCGGTCCTGGTCAACAACGGCATCATCCTCGACGAGGGGGCTGCGAGCATTATCGGCACCGCGCAGTTGAGCGCCAGCGATCCCGACGGGTCGGCCTCCGCGCTGGTGTTCACGCTGCTGCAGGTTCCTGTCCACGGGGCGCTGGCCCTGGGCGCGACGCCGCTGTCGAGCGGCGGCACCTTTACCCAGAGCGCGCTCGCCAGCGGCGCCCTCGGTTACCAGCACGACGGCGGTGAGAGTACGAGCGACAGCTTCCTGTTCAGGGTGCGCGACGATCTCAACGCTCAGACCGCCGACACCACTTTCGCGATCACGATCGTGCCGGTCAACGACGCGCCGGTGGTGACGACCATCCCCGGCCAGACCATCATGACCGGCGCGACCTTCACGCCGATCCACCTGGCCGACTACGCGACCGACGTCGACAACCTGGCCAGCGAGCTGATCTGGTCGGCCAGCGGCGACGTCAACCTCCAGGTCACCATCGACAGCGGCAGTGTCGCGCACCTGAGCGAGCGCAGCGCGGGCTGGGTCGGCACCGAGACCATCACCTTCACCGTCAGCGACGGTGCAGCCAGTGCCGCCACCAACGCGACCTTTGTGATCACCGCCACCCCCAACCAGGCGCCGGCCTTTGTCGAGCCGACCCCGAGCGGCACGGTCGACGCGTTTGCCACCCGCGAGCTGACCTTCACCATCGCGGCCGAGGATCCCGAGGGCGCGACCGTCAGCTACGGCGTCGAAGACCTGCCGCGCGGCGCCTTGGTCGACGCCGTCAGCGGTACCTTCACCTGGATTCCGCTGACGTTCGACATCGGGCAGCACGCGGTGACGTTGACCGCCAGCGACGGCGATCTGACCGCCCGCCGCGACATCACCATCGCGGTGGGGCCGGCGCCCGCTCCCGATGGAGGCACCGATGCCGCTCCCGCCGGGGACGCCGGTCCGCTCACCGACGGCGGCGGCTGCGATTGCCGGACGCAGTCCGGCGGAGGCCGCGGGCTGCTGGCGGTGCTGGCGCTGTGCGGTCTGTTGCTGCGCCGCAGGCGGCGCGGTTGAAGCGGCTGAATTACCTGGCTGAATTGCCTGGTCGCGATCGGTATTTGTGGTTAGAATGCGTCGATTTCTGGACTGGATGGCATACCCTGAGCGTCGCCGCCGATATTGTCGTCGACGGCTCGTAGGAGCAGACAATGAAGGGGCAATTCTTTGGCTTGGCGTTCGGCGCGGTGCTGACCATTGCACTCGCCACCGGCTGTCCAGAAGAGAAGAAGACGGTGACCAAGCACGCCACCGTCACCCTGACGGCCGTCGATGAAAACAACGAGCCCACCACTTCCGTGCTGGCGGACGGCGCGGACTACGCGCTGCTGCAGATCGTGGCCAAGGATGCCAGCGAGGCGGCCTGGGCCGGCACCATACAGATGAGCACCGATCGCGGCGCCTTCGATGCGTCGCAGTTCCTGGCCGATGTCGAACTCACCACCGATAGCAGCGGTCAAGCGGCGATTCGCTTTCTCTGCGTCGACCCGGCTACCGGGGATCCGGCGCCGGCAGGCGTTGCCAACATCACGGCCCGCAACGCGCTGGCCTCGGCCCGGCTGATGATCAACTGCGAGTCGTTCACTCCGAGCTGGGCGCTGCAGTTGAGGAGTCCGAGCGGCACCAGTTTTTACGCCAATGGCTTCACCGAGGTGCCTCTGGTCGCGACCGCGCTCGGGTTGCGCGGTACGCCCGAGCAAGGCGCGCGCATCAATTTCAGGGTCGACGACAACAGCCGCCACCTGTGCACCGTCGACAACAGCCCGTGTGTCGCCAATGCCCTCCATGCGTCGCTCAACGTCGAGACCGATAGCCAGGGTGAGGCGGTCGTGCTGGTGCAGGCGCCGAGCAGCGCGGCGGCGGTGGACGTAGTCGCAACCTGGACCTACGATTCCGATGCCGAACCGAAGACCGCGACCGCCAGCCTCTACTTCTCCGAGGATCAGTCGGCGATCGTGGTCTCCCCCTCGCGCAACGCCATCCCCGCCAACAACACCGCCACTGTCACCCTGACCGCGACCGCGATCAACTTCGATGGCACGCCGATGCCCGAGGGCACAAACGTCACCTTCCGGGTCAATCCTCCGTACACCGTCGGCAGCCCGGCCTCGGCGACGACCACGGTCGCCATCGCCGGGAGCGCGGGTCAGGCGACCACCGTGCTCAATGCCTCGGCGACGGTCGGCACCGCGGTCGTTGCAGCCTCGTTCGAAGTCGTCAGCAGCCAGGTCCGCACCAGCGAGCCGGTGTCGGTCACCTTTGCCGAGGCCGGCCGCATGCTGCTGTCGACCGCCGCCGTGCCCGAGGAGATCTTCACCGACGATGCGACCTCCTCGCTGGTGACGGTTACCGTCGAGCGCGACGGGACACCTGTCAGCGGCCAGCAGATGACCTTCTCGCTCAGCGCCTCGGACACGGCGCTGGCCACCTTTGGCGTGCAGGGCACAGCCGTCGACCAGCAGCAGGTCACCACCAACGCGCAAGGCCAGGCCGCGGTCGACGTGCGCGGGCTGTACGCTGGCGCGGCCGGCACCATCGCGGTGATGGTGAGCACGTACGACACCCAGCGCACCCGCGACGAGTCGACCATCCAGACCGTGCTGCTCAAGCGCCACCCGATCCTGCAGAGCGTCGTCTTCGTGGGCGCCGACCCCGATGTGCTCGGCACCCGCGGCTCGCCGCGGACGTCGACCGCGACGGTCACCTTCCGCGCCTTCAACGACAACGCATTGCCGATGGAGGGCATCGAGTTCAGGTTCCCGCGGCCGATCACGATCGACCCGACGGTCACCATCACCACCATCGGCGGCGGCGACACCACGCTGTCCGATTCGTCGGGCGCGGCGGTCGCCTATCTGGCGGCCGGCGTGCAGGCGCACCCGGTGCGGGTGATCGCAGAGGCCACCGACCCGCGAACCGGCACGGTGGTCGTAGTGACTTCGGACGCAATCCCGATCGTCGCCGGCCTGGCGTCGTTCTCGCATAGCTGGTTCGTCTGCGATCAGGACAAGGCGGCGATGGCGCCGCCCAACGATCGGTCGTGCAGCGTGGTGCTGGCAGACCGCTTCTCCGAGCGCGTGCCGGCCGGTACAAGCACCCAGTTCAGGGTCGAGGCGGGTAACATCACCCCGTCCGCGGTGACCGGTGATAACGGCGGCTCGAGCGACATCGAGTACCTGACCGGCACGCCCTATCCCGCCGACACCCGCGACAAGCACGGCAATCTGGGGACGCCAAACCCCAAGGACGGGCTGGTCAGCATGCTGGCCTACACGCGCGGCGAGGAGCCGTTTACCGATCTCGACGGTAACGGCGTGCATACCCCGGAGCCGTTCACCGACATCAATGGCAACGGCCAATATGATTTTGGCGAGCCTTTCGTCGATCTGACCGGCAACGATACATACGATGCGACGCCGTTCGAGCCGTTTGTCGACTTTCCGGAGCCCTACCTCGACAAGCAGGACAACTGCGTGCGCAACGACGCCACCGAGCCCAGCGACGAATACTTCGTCGATCCGTCGCTCTATCCGGGCAATGTCGCCGATCCTTATCTGGTGTTGCGCTATACGGATACCTTTGTCGACGGCAATAACGATGGCAGGTGGAACGGACCAAACGAAGTATGGGACGCCGACACCCTGATCTGGTTTCAGGAGCAGACGCTATGGGTGTACGATGTGGTCGATCTAAGGATCGTGGACGCCGATTGCTTCGACTCCACGGTGCCGCAACAGGCGGGCTTTCCAAATTACAGCAATTCAGCACACCTGGCCTATCTGCGGCGCTGCCGGCCGACCCAAGACGTGCGCCAGAATCCTGCGACCGGGGCCTGGGAGCCATTCCCGCACTATCTGCCCTGGCTGGAGCCCGGGGAGTCGGTCCAGGTCCGGTTCCGAGCTTACGATTTCAACGAGAACTGCCCGGCCCCCGGCGTGACGGCGCGCTATAGCTGGAGCGCCGAGAACGCCCAGGGCGCGGGTTCCCTCCCGGTCGGCTATGCCGGCTGCGGCCTCGGCAGCGGTTACCTGGCGACCGACCCGGTCACCGGCCACCTGATACCGTACTGCCTGGTCTACGACAACATCGACGTCGATGCGACGCTGCGCGTGCAGCACTGGGGTCTGGGCGCGGTGCCGTTTGCGGCGCGCTTTGGCACCGGATCGTCCGATATCGGAGTCGGCATCAAGATCAACGTCAAGTTCTCGGGAGTCGACAACGCCGGGGGCGTCATCGATATCCAGGCCAACCTCGAGTACGTGATCCCGTGCTACACCGATGCCGATTGCGGCGCCGTCGCCAACGACGGTGGCCAGACCAGCCCCGAGGATCCGCGCTGCATCGTCGAAACCGGCAAGTGCTTCAAGCCATAACGTGGCCCGCGTCGTCGATCCAACGGCCGAGGGAAAGCGCGTGGTGGCGGTCGAGGCCGCCGCCATCCAGGCACTGGTTGACCGCATCGACAGCGACTTCGCGCGCGCGGTCGAGCTGATCCAGGGCTGCCGCGGACGGGTCGTCGTCAGCGGCCTGGGCAAGCCCGGTTTCGTGGCGCAGAAGCTGTCTGCCACCTTTGCCTCGACCGGCACCCCGAGCCTCTATCTGCACCCGGCCGAGGCTCTGCACGGCGATCTCGGCCGCGTCGTGTCCGGCGACGTGGTGCTGGTGCTCTCCAACTCCGGGCGCACGGACGAGGTGCTGGCGCTGCTGCCGTCGCTCAAGGAGATCGGCGCGCCGGTCATCGCGGTCACCGGCGATCAGGGGTCGCCGCTCGGCGAGCACGCCGACGTGGTGCTGGAGCTCGGCGCCGTGACCGAGGCCTGTCCGCTGGGCCTGGCACCGACCGCTTCGACCACGGCGATGATGGTGCTGGGCGACGCGCTGGCGATGTGCGTCGCCGCGGCGCGCGGGCTCAGCGCCGACCAGTTCGCGCGCCTGCATCCAGGCGGCGCGCTCGGCCGCTCGCTGCTGCGGGTGCGCGACGTGATGCGCGCGGGCGAGCGCAACCCCGTGCTCGCCGCGGGGGCTTCGCTGTCGGCGGCGATCGCGGTGATGACCAGGACTCCCGGACGGCCGGGCGCCGCCGTCGTCGTCGACGATCGCTGTCGGTTGCAGGGGATCTTCACCGACGGCGACCTGCGCCGCCTGATCGAGCGCTCGGGCGATGCGCTCGATCTCGCGCAGCCGGTCGACGGGCTGATGGCTCGCTCGCCGCGCACGGTTGAGGCCGACGCGCTGGTCGGCGAGGCGATCCGCGCGCTGCGCGAGCACGCCATCGACCAGGTGGTCGCGGTCGACGCCGAGTCGCGCGTCGCCGGCCTGCTGGACGTGCAGGATCTGCTGGCGGCGCGCCTGCTCTAGACGAGGGAGCGATGACCCTGTCGGCACCAGCGGAACGTCGGGCGCGAGATGACATCGTCCGCGTCATGCGCCGGGTGTGGGAACGCGGCTTGCTCGCCGCCGGCGATGGCAACGCCTCGGTGCGGCTCGGGCCGAGGCGCATCGCCATCACGCCCTCGGGTGTGCTCAAGGCACAGCTACAGCCGGAGCAGATCGTCACCATCGACGAGCGCGGCCGGCTGCTCGAGGGCAAGGTGCAGCCGACCAGCGAGATCGCGATGCACCTGGCGGTCTACCGGGTCAGGCCGGATGTCCAGGCCGTGCTCCACGCCCATCCGCCGACGGCCATCGCGCTCTCCCTGGCCGGCATCTCGCTGGCGCAGTGCATCCTGCCCGAGGTGGTGGTCGCGCTCGGCGCCATCCCGACCGCGACCTACGCCACCCCCGGCACGCTGGACGTGCCCGCCAGCATCGAGGAGCTGATCCGCGGCCACAACGCGGTGCTGCTCGAGCGCCACGGCACCCTGACCTGCGGCGATGATCTCGAGCAGGCTTACGGTCGGCTCGAGGTGGTCGAGCACACCGCCCGCATCACCCATCTGGCGCGTCAGCTCGGTCCGATCGCGCCGCTGACACCCGACGAGGTGCAGCGCGTGCAGCGCGCAGCCGAGAGCGCCGGGTTGATCCGCGCCCCCGCCGACTGCTCCAAGTGCGGGGTCTGCCGCCGGTGAACAACGGCTGGCGTCATTGCGCTGCTCACTTTGCTTGAGCCTATTTTTGGCGGGTCCCCGCTGATCGGCGGAAGTCTTTTTATCGTCGCTGCACGGCGAAAAAAGCCTCCCGCCGGCCCCCCGCCACGCAGGATCAACTGCGGTGAGCAGCACAATCAGCTATCTGCGCCGGCGTCGGGCGGGCTGGCGTCGACCGGGGGGCCGGCCTCGTAGCCGGCGTCGCACGGACCGCCGTCGGAGCGCGGCAGCGGCGGCGCGCTGTCGAGGAACGTGTTGTCGCACTTCTTGGCCTCGGCGATCTCAGGTTCCTTGAGCACGGCGCAGCGGAAGCCGATGCCCTCGTCCGGCTCCCGCAGCGAGCGCCGCGCGCGCGGCGACAGCTCGCACCAGTTGGTGGTCTCGTAGGAGCCGCCCTTGACGACGTGATCGGCGTTTTGATCGCCCTTGTCCTGGTTGACGCCAAAGCTGTCGACGCCGACCACCGGGTTGCACACCTGCGGCGCGGCAGCGGCGAGGCGCATGCCGTCCAGGTCGAGGCGAAAGGCCCACGGGTAATCGCACTCTTCAAAGCGCGCGGACGGCACGCACTCGCAATCGTTGTCGACGGAGTAGCCGACGCCGAGAAAAGGCTTGCTCGCGCTGCAGTCGTAGTCGCCCGCGGTCTCTTCCGAGGCGTCGAGCACCCATTCGGCGACGTTCCCGGCCAGGTCGACGACGCCCTCGGCCGTGGCATTGCTGGACCGCCTCAGCGCGCCGTCCTCGTCGAGCACCGCAAAGGGATGCTTGGCGTTCTGGCCGTAGACGACACCGCTCGAGGTCCCCTCGTCGTCGACGCACTTGGTGCCGCCGACGTTGTGCACCATGACGTCGCAGTTCAGCCGCTCCGGAAGCTGTGCTCCGGGCAACGCCGGTTGCGCGAAGCTGCGGCCGTCCACGGCGCCGCCCACCGCCGCCCGCTCCCACATCGCCTCGGTCGGCAGGTCCGCGGTCCAGCCGGTGTCCGCGTACCGCCACTTGCAGTACTTGCGCGCCTGGCGCCAGGTCAGGCTGCGGATCGGCTCCAGCGCCACCTCGTCGCGCGTGAAGCGGCACGCTATCGGCACCACGCCGGCCAGCATGTCGCCTAGGATCGGCGCCTGGAAGTAGCACGCCGCCGAGTTGCCTCCGATGTTGAGCTCGCCCGGGTACTCGCACGCTCCGTGCTGGACGCACTCGAGGTACTCGGCGTTGGTGACCTCGCGCTTCTCGATGAAGAAACCGGTCTGGTAGATCAGCCGCCACGGGAACAGGCGATTGCGCAGGCTGGTCAGCTTTCTCTCCTGCCACTGCGTGCAGGGCACCGCCTCGTCGCGGCATCGGGGCTTGCCGCCGAGGACGAACCAGCCACCCTCGATCCTGGCGAGATTGTTCTCGTCAAACGCCACCTGGCGCCTGCCTGCGGGGCGCATCCAATCGCAGGCGCTGGCGAGCGTCAGCCCGGCGAGCAGCGAAAACAGCAGCAGCACGCGGTGTCTCATGGCGCACCTCCCATCTCGACGGCGCTTTCCTCTTTCTTGATCACCTCGATCGGCAGATCGTCGCTCGGCAGATCGACCTTGTTGATGTCGGATGGCTGCAGCAGCAGATCCAGCCCGATCAGGCTGATCCCGAGGCAACCGCCGCTCAGGCCAGCGACGAGGCCGATCCACTCGGCGGTCCAGAAGCCCTCGGACCACGGCGTGCCGCGCACGAAGTAGCCGCCGAGCCAGTAGCTGAGGCCGGCGGTGGCGCCGCCGATCACCAGCGAGGCGCCGCCGAGCCAGGCGCCGAGCGTCGTCATCCAGCCGGTCAGCTCCCCTTTCTCGGGCAGGTGTGCCGCGACCCGGGTCAGCTTGCCCTTCTCTATGGTCGTGCTGGAGCTGAAGATGTAGTAGCCGTCGCGCATCACCGTGACCTGATGCGTCCCCTGGGGCAGCAGCTTGATCTGTTCGTATGGTGTCAGGCCGAGGATCTTTCCGTCGACGAAGATCTGCGCCGCCGCCACGTTGCAGTCGACGCGCAACCCGCCGTAGTTCTTGACCTTGACCAGCGGATACGAGATGCCAAAGCTGCGGTCGTCGGGCATCTCGAACTCGCGCTCTATGGTCTCGTAACCATTTTTGACCAGCACCAGCTTGTGCTTGCCGGCCGGCAGCCGCACGTCGATCGGTGTCTGGCCGACCATTTTTCTGTTGTCGTCGATGTAGACATCGGCAACGGCAGGCACCGTGCGCACGGTCAGCTCGTTGAGGGTCTGCCGCATGCGCGCCTCGAGCGCGGCGATGATCTGGACGACGTCCTGCCTGTCGGGCGCCTCCGGCTCCATCTGCAGGTAGCTCTTGTAGTGGGCGACCGCCTTGTCGTACTCGCCCATCTTCTCGTAGCTCTTGGCGATGTTGTAGATGAGCGCGCTCTTCTGGACGATCGAGAAGGCGTGCTGCATCTCGGCGACGGCGTCGGCGTAGCGTCCGGCTTGGTAGTAGTCGCGGCCCCGGTTGGCGATGGCCAGCGCGCGCTCCTCGGGCGATTCGGACGCGGCGCCGGTCTTGAGCTTCTCCTGGAACTGGGCGATCAGCGCGCGCACCAGCTCCGCGTCGGGCGCTGCCAGCGACCGCTTGAGGTATTGCTGGTAGTAGTCGATGGCACCCCGGTAATCGCTCATCGCCTCGTGGCACTTGGCGATGTTGTAGAGCAGATCGGGCGAGTCGTAGGCGGCGTAGGCCTGCTTGAACCTGTCGGCCGCCTCCTCCCACTTGCGCTCGGTGTACAGGCTGCGCCCCTCCTCGAACAGCGCCATCGCCTTGCCCTCGGGCGAGTTGGGATCGGGTCGATCCGGTTCTGCTGGCGCTGCGGCCGCGGTCGCGGCAGGCGCGGGGGAGGAGGCCGCTGCCGGTTCGGAGGCTGCGATAGCAAACGCGGTCGTGACGAGGAATGCGCTGATTGTCATCATGCGGGCAACCTATTTCGGGCGCGGCGGAGTGTCAATTGCGCGCCGGAGCCGCGGTGTCGCGGCCAGCGCTACCCACAGCGCCGGCAGATCGCCGGTTGCGGGGTGAGCTTTCATTCGGCGCCGATCCATTGTCGAATGACACCGGTTCGCGACGGCTCGCGCGAATCGGGAGCCATTGCACCCGGCGCCTGTCGGCGCCGCAAATCGGAGGTACCCATGCCGCGCTTCGATCTGACCTTTCGCACCACCAACCAGACCGATCTGATCGACATCACCGATGACGTTGCGGCCGGCGTGCGCACGTCGGGCGTCGCCGACGGCATCGCCTGCTGCTTCGTTCCGGGCTCGACCGCCGCCCTGACCACCATCGAGTACGAGAGCGGCGCGCTGGCGGATCTCGCGGCGGCGATCGAACGGCTGGCGCCGCGCGACGCCGATTATCGGCACAACGCGCGCTGGGGAGACGGCAACGGTTTCTCGCACCTGCGCGCGGCACTGCTCGGCCCGTCGCTGAGCGTGCCGGTGGCGGCGGGTCGACTCGAGCTCGGAACCTGGCAGCAGATTCTGCTCTGCGACTTTGACAACAAGCCGCGCCGGCGCACGGTGGTGGTGCGCGTGATCGCCGACCGCTGACAGGCCGGCGCGAGGTAGGGGCGACGGTCAAGCCCGTCGGTCGGCCTGCGGTGCTTGGCACTTGTGAGTGCGCGGCGGGGGACGTCGGGGTGATGCGATGAAGGTGCTTTTGCTGGGACTAGGGCTGCAGGGACGGGAGGTCACTCCTCCTCTTCCTCGGCCACCTTGGCGTCGGCGATCACCTTGTCGGCGATCTGCGGCGGCACCTCTTC
>JAFGSX010000297.1 GCA_016934455.1 Deltaproteobacteria bacterium | reverse complement strand
ATGATCCTCTTCGGCCGCAGGCGCATCGCGGTCGCACCGGTGCTACAATCGGGATGATGGGATGCCGATTGGCGCTTTGGCTGGCGGCGCTCGCCGCGATCGCGGGCTGCGGGACCTCGGCGGTCGCGGGCAAGGTCTGCGCGGCCGATAGCGACTGTCAACCCGGCGCGGCCTGCGTCAACGGCAAGTGCGTCGGCCCGGCCGTCTGCAACAGCGACCAGCAGTGCCCGGAGGGCCAGTTCTGCGGCGCGTCCGGCCTGTGCGAGACCGAGCCGCAGCTCCCCGACACCTGCACGACGACCAGCGACTGCCCGATCAGCGCCTACTGCAACACCGCGCTCGAGCAGCCGACCTGCGTGGCGCTGCCGGCGGGAAGCTGTCGCGAGGATGCGCAGTGCCCGGGCCAGGTCTGCTCGGCGCTGCCGGGCGGGGTGGGGCGCTGCGTGGACTGCCTGAGCAACGGCGACTGCCCGTCGGGCCAGTGCCTCTCGGACGGCACCTGCGCCCCGGGCGGCGTCGACGCCGGGGCTGGCCGCGACGCGGGCGGCGGCCGCGACGCCGGCAGCGGCAGCGACGACCCGACCTGCGGCGCCGAAGCGCAGGCCTGCTGCGGCAGCGGCTCCTCGCAGCCGACCCCGTGCGACAGCTCGAGCCTGGGCTGCGCGAGAGACTTTCCGTCTGCCGGCGCCTCGACGTGCTGGCGCCGCTGCAGCGCCGTGGCCTGCGCCACGCTCGAGGGCGCGAGCGGCTGGTGCCATATCGGGATCGACCAGCAGGGGGCATACGTGGGCTCGTGCCAGGGGGTGCAGGCCTACACCTGCTCGAGCAGCTACCAGTGCCAGCAGGTCTACCCGAGCGCCAATGCCGAGTGCGTTTTCTTCGACGCGACGCTCGCCTACTGCTTCGCCATGGGCTGCAACTGGCAGGCCGACTGCGGCAGCGGCTACTACTGCTCGACCTACGACGGCAACCTGTGCCTCGACGTCGATCTGCTGGGCGGGTGAGCGGGCGCGGGCCGTGGCCGGCGGATGCGGCGCAGCGCGCAACTTGACGTTGGCGCCGCGGCCGCCGACGATGCGCGTTTCACATGGCACCGAGCGACGAGCGGGAGCTGGTAGCCCGCGCCAACCAGGGCGATGCGGCCGCCTTCGAGGAGCTCTATCGCCGCCACCGCGACTGGGTGGTCGGGCTGGCGTGGCGCTTTGTCGGCAACCGCGACGACGCACTGGATGTGCTGCAGGAGACCTTTGCCGCGCTGTTCGATCGGTTTCCGGGTTTTGCGCTGACCAGCTCGCTGCGCGGTTACCTCTACCCGGTGGTCAAGCACCGCTGCATCTCGTTGCTGCGCAAGCGGCGGCGGGTGGTGGCGATCGATGAGGCGCGGACGGCGCGCGGCGACCTCGCGGGCGAGCTGGCCTGGCAGCCCGACCCGCCGGGCGAGTTTGCCGAGATCATCAGCGCGCTGCCGGCCGAGCAGCGCGAGGTGGTGCGGCTGCGCTTTGCGCTCGATCTCAAGCTCGAAGAGATCGCGCAGGCGCTCGCCATCCCGACCGGCACCGTCAAATCGCGGCTGCACAACGCGTTGAAGGTGCTGCTCAAGGTGGTCTAGACGGCGATTGCGTCGGGGGACGATACCACCGCAAAAACCGGCGGTGGCCGTATCGGCGGCCGTTACCGCCGCGGCCAGCGTGAACCTTTTGGCGGCTTCGCGCGCTTACGAGGGCGAGATGACCGAACATTCGACAGAGCTCGACCTGGAATTGCTTAGGACCGGCGAGGCCGATCCCGCGATCGCGAGGCACGTGGCCGGCTGCGCGCAGTGCCGTGATCGGCTGGCCCGGCTCGAGCGCGATGCCCGCGCGCTGGCGATGCCGCTGGCAGCGATCGAGGTGCCGGCGGAGTGCGATCGGGCGATCCTGGCACTGGCGCGGCGGCGCGCTGGATTTGTGGCAGAACAGCTCGAGCGCCGCCGGCGGCCGCGCTGGCTGCGGCCGCTGTACGCAGCGGTTCCGCTCGCCGCCGCGGCCTCGATCATATTCTTCGTCACCCTGCAGCGCGGCGCCCAGGCCCCGCAGGCCACGGCGCCGTTGGCGGCGGCGGCGACCGGCGACATCAACCGCGATGGCAGGGTCGACATCGTGGACGCGCTGCTGCTCGCGCGCGCGCTCAAGTCGGACCAGCCGCACGACCCGGCCTGGGACCAGAACCGCGACGGCCGGGTCGACCAGGCCGACGTCGACCGCATCGCCCAGGCCGCGGTCTCGCTCCAGCGGAGGCACCCATGAGACACCGATTGCTGCCCGGGCGCGCGGCGCTGATGGCGCTGGCTCTGGCGCCGGCCGCGCTGGCGCTGGCCGACGAGGTGGCGCGGTTTCGCCCCCTCGACATCATCGTCGACGTCGGCGACCGGCAGCTCGCGGCTTACCAGATCGAGCTGGTGGTGCGCAGCGGCGATGCCACCATCGTCGGCGTCGAGGGCGGCGAGCCGGCGGCGTTCAAGGCGGCGCCCTACTACGATCCGGCGGCGCTGGCCGGCGGCCGCATCGTCATCGCCGCCTACAGCACCGACGATCCGCTGCCGAGCGGCCGGGTCCGCGTCGCCACGCTGCACATGCGGGAGCTGGGCGAGGCGCCCCGGTACCAGGTCAAGGTGCTGGCGGCGGCAAGTGGCGACGGCCAGCCGCTGTCGATCGCGGTCGAAGTGCAGCCCCGTACGACGGGAGGTGAGCGATGAGATGCTGGTTGATCGGCGCGCTGGCAGCGACCGCGATCGCGGGCGCCTGCGCCATGGCCACCATGCGCGAGGCCGCCCCCCAGAAGTCGACCGAGCCGGGCAGCGGCGCTGTCGAGCCGACCCCGAGCGCGACCGAGTCGGCGCCGCCGGCCGCTGACAGCCTGGCCGACGAGGGTGGCGAGGTCGTGGGCGAGATCGCCGCGCCCGCCGATTCCGAGGGTGGCGGCGAGGTGCCGGCGGGCCGGCAACGCATTGAATACGACGAACGCCTGATCAAGGGAGAGGAGGCGCCGGCGACCGGCGCCGAGCAGCCCGCCGCCGACCGCAAGGCCGTCTTCGATTTCGACGACGACATCATCGAGGGCGAGCTGGCCACGCCGGACGGCGAGTACCTGGAGGCGCGCAAGAAGCCAGCTCACGGCTCGCTGGTCAAGGTGCCCGACGGCTTTGGCCGCGATCGGAAGGACTGGCAGGGGGGCACGCTCGGGACGGATGCGAGCAAGAAGCTGAAAAAGGCGCCGCGCGCGACGCGGGCCAAGCGGGCCACGACCGGCAGGGGCAAGTCAGGCGGCAAGCAGACGCGGGCGCACGCGCGGCGTTACAGCGACCTCGAGCTGCGCCAGCAAGTGGCCGCGTCGGTGTCGCAGGTCGATGAGCTGTGGGTGGTGTCGCGCCAGCCGGCGGCCGTGCCGCGCACCGAGCTGGCTCGCCCCGACAGCGGCGGCATCGAGGCGCGGCTGCCGGGCACCGCGCAGCGCGTGCCGCTGCCGCTCAAGCACACCGAGGTGGCGGCGCAGATCGCGGGCCACATCGCGTCGGTGCGGGTCAAGCAGCAGTACCACAACCCGTATGCCGACAAGATCGAGGCGGTCTATGTGTTTCCGCTGCCCGAGGACGCGGCGGTGAGCGAGTTCCTGATGACCATCGGCGACCGCACCATCCGCGGCATCGTGCGCGAGCGGCAGGAGGCCGAGCGCATCTACGCCGAGGCGCGGCAGCAGGGCTACGTGGCGTCGCTGATGACCGAGGAGCGGCCCAACGTCTTCACCCAGCAGGTGGCCAACATCGAGCCGGGCAAGGCGATCGACGTCGACCTCGTTTACTTCAACGCGCTGCCGCTCGAGGACGGCTGGTACGTGTTCAGCTTTCCGCTGGTGGTCGGGCCGCGCTTCAATCCGCCCGGTACCGGCGACGGCGTCGGCGCAGTGGCGCGCGGCCAGCGCGGCGCGAGCGGCCAGGCGACCGAGGTGCAGTACCTGGCGCCGGACGAGCGCAGCGGCCACGATATCGGGATCGGCATCGACCTCGATGCCGGCATGCCGATCGCGGCGCTGCAGTGCGCGACCCACAAGATCGAGATCCAGGAGATCTCGGCCAGCCGCCGCGCCGTCAATCTGGCCGCGGCCGACACCATCCCCAACCGGGATTTCGTGCTGCGCTACCGCCTGGCCGGCGACCGCATCGCGAGCGCCTTCTTGACCCACCGCGACGAGCGCGGCCGCAGCTTCACGCTGCTGCTCGAGCCGCCGGCCGAGCTGAAGCAGGTCGAGCGCTCGCCGCGCGAGATGGTCTTCGTGCTCGACTGCTCGGGCAGCATGTCCGGCCGTCCGCTGCTCCAGGCCAAGGCCGCGGTGCGGCGCGTGCTCGAGCTGATGGAGCCCGACGACACTTTCCAGATCATCAACTTCTCCAACAGCGCCTCGCAACTGGGCAGGCGGCCGCTGGTCGCCACCCGCCGGAACATCGAGCGCGGCCTGCGCTACCTCGGCTCGCTGCGCGCCGAGGGCGGCACCATGATGACCGAGGGCATCAAGGCGGCGCTCGACTTCCCGCACCAGCCGGGCAAGGTGCGCATCGTCTCGTTCATGACCGACGGTTACATCGGCAACGAGACCGACATCCTGCGGCTGGTCCACGCCAGGCTGGGGGCGTCGCGGCTGTTCAGCTTTGGCGTGGGCAGCTCGCCCAACCGCTACCTGCTCGACGCCATGGCGCGCATGGGCAACGGCGCGGTCGCCTACCTCGAGCCCGACGACGACGTGGCCAACGAGGCGGTCGACGCCTTCTTCGAGCGCATCGCCTATCCGGCGCTGTCCGACATCGAGGTCGACTGGGGCGGCCTCGACGTGAGCGAGGTCTACCCGTCTCGCATCCCGGACCTGCACGTGGGGCGGCCGGTGCTGATCAGCGGCCGCTTCGCCGGCACTGCCAGCGCGGTCCGCGTCACCGGCTACGCCGGTGGCAAGCAGCTCGGTTTCGAGGTGCCGGTCGAGGTCGACGACGCGGCGCGGCCGGCGCTCGGCCAGATCTGGGCGCGCATGAAGGTGAGCGATCTGGCGCAGCGCGCCAACTGGGACGACGACCTGCGCGGGCTGGCCGACAAGATCAAGCAGAGCGCGCTCGAGCACGGTCTGCTGTCCCGCTTCACCGCGTTCGTCGCGGTCGACTCGTCGCGGGTTACCGCCGGCGATCACGGCTTCAGCGTGACCCAGCCGGTGCCGGTGCCGGACGGCGTGCGCTACGAGAACACGGTCGGCAACGAGCGACGGTAGCAACGGCGACCGCACCGGCGGGCGGTGCCGCCGCGGTCGCCTGGTCCAGCGCGTCCGAGGGTTGAACGGCGGGCCGGACGGCCCGCACAGGAGAGGAGCATGCGTCGCACGACAATCGTGGCCTTCGCTCTGATGATGGCTGTCACCGCGGCGGCGGCGTGGATCGCCTGCAGCGCCACCGGCATGTACGCGCCCTCGATGGCGGGCCTGCGCGCGGATGGGCGCGCCGGCGGCCGCGGCATCGAATTCGGCGTGGCGCCGCTCGGCTGTGACGAGCTGTGGGTGGTGGCGCGCGGCGATCGGCCGGCCGCGACCGCGGCGTCCGACGACGCGCCGGCGGCGCCCGAGCTGCGCGCGAAGCTGCCCGGCGGCAGCGAGCAGATCCCGCTGCCGCTGCAGCACACCGCGGTGCGCGCTCGCATCGACGCCTATCTGGCGGCGGTGCAGGTCGAGCAGCTCTACTTCAATCCCTACGCCGAGAAGATCGAGGTGGTCTACGTCTTCCCGCTGCCCGAGGACGCCGCGGTCAGCGCCTTCGTGATGCGGATCGGCGATCGCACCATCCAGGGGCTGGTGCGCGAGCGCGCCGAGGCCGAGCGCATCTACGCCGCGGCGCGGCAGCAGGGCTTTGTCGCGTCGCTGCTGACCGAGGAACGGCCCAACGTCTTCACCCAAAAGGTGGCCAACATCGAGCCCGGTCGCGACATCGAGGTCGAGCTGACCTACTACAACTCGCTGCCCTACCGCGACGACAGCTACCTCTTCTCGTTCCCGACCGTGGTCGGCCCGCGCTTCAACCCGGCTGGCCAGAGTAACGGCATCGGCGCGCTGGCGCGCGGCGCGCTCGGCAGCTCGGGCCAGTCGACCGAGGTCAGCTATCTGGCGTCGGGCGAGGACAGCGGGGCCCGGCTCTCGCTCGAGATCGACCTCGACGCCGGCGTCGCCGTCGAGTCGCTCGACAGTCCGACCCACGCCATCTCGGTCCAGGTCGTCGACGAGCAGCGCCGCCGCATCGCGCTGGCCGACGGCGCGGCGATCCCGGATCGCGATTTCGTGCTGCGCTACCGGGTGGCGGGCGGCGTCATCAAGAGCGCCTTCCTCGACCACCGCGACGAGCGCGGCGGCTTCTTCACGATGGTGCTGACGCCACCCGCGGCCGCCGTCGCCATCGGCCGCTCGCCGGTGGAGCACGTGTTCGTGCTCGACTGCTCGGGCAGCATGTCCGGAGTGCCGCTGGACAAGGCCAAGGCCGCGGTGCGCCGAGTGCTGGGCAAGCTGGAGCCGCCCGACACTTTTCAGATCATCAACTTCTCGTTGAGCGCGTCGTCGCTGGGGCCGGTGCCGCTGCTGGCCGATCGCGGCAACCTCGAGCGCGGGCTGCGCTACCTCGACCGCCTCCACGGCGAGGGTGGCACCATGATGATCGAGGGGATCAAGGCGGCGCTCGACTTCCCGCACCAGGAGGGCCACGTCCGGCTGGTCAGCTTTCTGACCGACGGCTACATCGGCAACGAGGCCGAGATCCTGGCCGCCATCCACAGCAAGCTCGGCCGCTCGCGCATCTTCAGCTTCGGCGTGGGCAGCGCGGTCAACCGCTACCTGCTGGAGCAGATGGCCAGGGTCGGGCAAGGCGCCGTGGCCTACGTCGGGTTGGGAGATACCCGCGACGACGAGCGCGCGGTCGATGCCTTTTACGACCGCATCGCCCGGCCGGCGCTGTCCGACATCCAGATCGACTGGCAGGGCGCAAATGTGAGCGAGGTCTTTCCGTCCCGCACACCCGATCTCTGGTCGGGCCGGCCGGTGGTGATCAGCGGCCGCTACCAGGGCCCGATCGGCGAGCGCATCCTGGTGCGCGGCCGCATCGGCGGCCAGGGCGTGGTGCTCGAGGTACCGCTGGCGCGGGTTGAGCGGTCGCAGCGTCCCGCCATCGCCCAGGTCTGGGCGCGGATGAAGATCGCCGACCTGGCCGAGCGCTCGCTGTGGGAGGACAGCGGCGGCGAGTTGAGCTCGCAGATCAAGCAGGTGGCGCTGGACTACGGATTGCTCTCTCAGTACACCGCGTTCGTCGCGGTCGACGACAGCCGAGTCACCGCGGGCGACCACGGCACCACCGTGGCGCAGCCGGTGCCGGTGCCGGCGGGTGTCCGCTACGAGACGACGGTGCTCGAACCGCGGATCGACGGGACCGGCGCGGAGCGGTGATCCTCTTTTGTCGGTCGGCATCGTTTTTTGTCGGGTCTGGCGCTATCATAGTCAGCCGTCGCGGTCGCTCCGCGACTCCGCGAATATCCGACGCCGATGAGGTGACCGATGCTGTCCGAGTTTGCTCTTGCGCGCGCCGGCTGGCGCCGCTCGGCGGCGGTGGCCGAGGCGCGGCCGCCGCTGCTCGAGTGCTTTGGTATCCGCTCGCTCGACCAGTTGCGGCGCGACTATCTCGAGGTGGCTCGCCACGCGCTGCGCCGCGACCGCTACACCTTTGGCCTCAGCTCCTACAGTCTGCTGCGGCCCGAGCTGTCGGTGCCGACCTATCTCGGCTTCATGCGCAGCGACGGGTTGGCGCCGATCTACAACCTGTTCGATCGCCACGGCGGTGCCCGGCATTACTCGCAGCGGGTGACGCGCCGGTGGCAGCGCGATTTTCGCGGCGGCCGTCTCTCCTACGACGAGCACAACGGGACCGACCTGGTGTGCCCGATCGGAACGCCGCTGTGCGCGGCGGCGCCCGGCATCGTGGTGCTGCACCGCGATCGGTTCCTGCGCGGCGGCATGACGGTCGCGGTCGACCACGGCCACGGCGTGATCACCCAGTACACCCACTGCGCGCGGGCGGTGGCGGCGGTCGGCCAGCGGGTGGCGCGCGGCGACACGGTGGCGCTCTCGGGCGCGGCCGGAATCGATCTGGTCAACTTCGTGCCGCTGGTGCCGCCGCACATCCATTTCATGGTCTGGGTCGACGGCGTCCCGAGCGATCCCTTTCTCGCCGCCGGCGAGGCGCCGCGGCCGGGTATCTGGCTCGACGGCAACGATCCCAGGCCGTCGGGTCCGCTGGCCGAGGATCCGGCGGCCACGCCCTTCAGCCCGGTGGATCGCGAGGCGCTGTGGCGGGTGGCCGACGGCTGCCGCGACGATCAGATCAACGCCGAGATCGACCGCTGCAAGTCCGATCTGACGCAGCTCGCGGCGCTGATCGAGGACGCCTCGTTCCACGACGAGTTCGCCTTTGCGGCCGAGCTGCGCTTGCAGAACCTGCGCGGTCCGCTCACCGACGACCGCCTCGCCGCGGCCATGCAGATCAGGCTCACGCTGCCGCTGCCGAGCGCGCACTACTGCGGTGCCTACTGCGCCGACTTCAGGGGCAGCGCGCCCGCAAACGGCGGCTGAACGCGGCCACCGGCCGAGCGCAGGGCGACTGGCACGGCGCCCTGGTCTTTGGCGGCGACACCTCGATCGCCCGCGCTAGTAACTGGAGGTATCGCGGGTGACCCAGTAGTCCTGCGTGCCCGGCGCGAAGATCGGGTTGAGCGCGCAGCCGGTGGTGTTGCCCGCGGCATCGACCTGCATGGTGACGTCCACCACGCGCCACATCGAACCCTGCCCGTCTCCGCCGCCGTAGCCGAAGCCGGAGACGAGGTCGGGCGCCGCGCCGTAGGTGCCCCTGAGCTCGCCTCCGCAATAGACGTTGACCAGCGGTTTGGCCGGCCGGTCGTCGAAGTCATAATGGTGCACCATGACCCGGAAGATGTCTCCGGCGCGCGGCACGTCGAGGTTGATGTTCTCGGGAACGTACTGCGTCGACTCCGAGATGTTGTCGATATCGAGCCGCGGGTTGGGGCAGTAGTGACTGAACGCGCCGCGGGCACCCGGCCCGGTGCAGCTCGCGATCGGCGAGGCGGGGTAACCCCAGATCCCGGTCTGCTCGTATTCCCATTGCCCGGTGGCGTAGTAGCAGTCCGCCGGCGTGAACCAGCGCGAGGTGGTGCCGGTCTTGCCCAGGTGCAGGTCGATGTCGAGGGTGCCGCCAAAGTACCGCTGCGCGGTCGGACCGGTGGCGTCCCAGCACAGCTCGACGCGCAGGCCGGGGGCGCGCACGTGCACGATCCAGGTGCAGCTAAAGCGCTGGCCGGAGGCCAGATCGACGTCGAGGGTGACCGTGTAGTCGCCGCTCAGCGTGAAGTCGAGCGCGGCCTCGGCGCTGCTGCCGTTGTGCAGCGTGAAGCTGAGCTGGCCGTTCTCGGGCGTCGCGGTCGAGCCCGGCAGCGCCAGGAACATCCGGTCGCAGGGGGTGCCGGTCACGGTCCAGCGCCAGGCCACGGCGTTGTCCCCCGGATAGAAGTCGCGGCCGTGCAGCGGGTAGGACGAGAAGGGCCGGCCGTCGGGCACGCGCGGATCGCCCGGACCCGGGCAGGTGCCGACCGGCACGCAGCCCTCGATCTCGTCGCTGCAGCCGTTGCAGTCGTTGTCGAGGCCGTCGCAGACCTCGGCGCGAGGCGAGATGCCGCCGAGGCAGGGCCCCCAGACCGGCGGCTGCATCGGTTGCGCGATCGGCGTGACGCAGGTCTGCAGCCCGTCCTGGCAGGCGCCGACATTGTGGCGGCCGGGCGGCCCGGCGAAGCAGCGCTGCACGGCGCCCTTGCGGCACGGGCATTTCTCGTCGACGGCGCCGTCGCAGTCGTTGTCGAGGCCATCGCACAGCCCGTAGACACCCTCGTCCATCGGCGCCAGGCAGCCCGGGCTGACCTGCTGCTCGACCGGACAGAGCTCGGGCACGATCACGGTCGAGCCGTCGACGCCGGCCGAGTCGGGAGTGTAGTGGCCGGCGCCGTCCGTCCCGGGCAGGCCGGCGGTGTCGCGCTGCGCGATCCCGCCGTCGCTGAACTCGCAGCGGTGGGTGACCAGATCGCAGTAACCGCCGCCGCACTGGCTGCTGCTGCCGCAGCCGGGCAGGCAGAGGCCGCTCTCCTCGTCGCAGTAGGTGAAGCCGACGCACGGCACGGCGCGGCAGCCGGCATCGACCAGGTCGAGGTCGGCATGCGGCCGATCGCTCCCGCCGCCCTCGAGGGGCGGTCGCTCGGGAGCGGCGAGGTCGATGCGCGATCGATCGGGCGTTGCCCGATCGGCCACCGCGTGGTCCCAGTCCACGCGATGGTCCCAGAACAGGGCGTCGCGCCGGCCGCCGTCGCGATCCACGCCGCCGTCGACGCCGACGCACTGGCCGCCGCTGCAGACCAGCGGTGCGCAGTCCTGCTGATCGAGGATCTGGGTGCCGTCGGAGTTGCAGCTCACCAGCAGGTTGCCCCGGCAGGCGAGGCCGGGCTCGCACACCAGCACCTGGCAGCGTCCGTTGAGGCAGGGCGCCTCCTCGGTGCAGGTCTCGATCGAGCTGTAGCCGGTGCCGAGCCCGTTGCAGACGCGCGCCTGGTCGCCATCGCAGTCGGCCTGGTCTGCGGTGCAGACGATCGGCGCGCACGAGCCGTCGAGGCACAGCTCTTCGCTGCCGCAGACATCGACCTGGGTCATGACCGCGCCGATGGAGTCGCAGGAGTAGGCGACGTTGCCCCGGCAGAACCTGCTCTCGGGTTCGCACACCAGCGGGCAATGGGCACGCACTCGCCGTCGATGCAATCGCTGCCGGCGCCGCAGTCGATGCGCTGGTAGTCTGTGCCGTCGGGGGTGCAGACGTAGACCGCAGCGTCGATGCAGTGCCGCTCGCCGGGCGTGCAGACGACGTTGTCCTGGCAGGTGCTGCCGATGCAGACCTGATCTGGTCGGCAGATCACGACCACAACGGCGGTACCGTCGTTCTGGCAGCTCATCACGCGATCGCCGTCGCAGAACAGCAGGCCGGGGCTGCAGGTGGGTTGCGGCTGCGGTGACCATGCATCATGGCCCGGGATCGGAGGGTTCGGTCGGACGACGCAATCGCCGCAGCTCACAAGCGCACACAGCAGCAGCCACGTTTCATGCCGGTACCGCATGACCGATATTGTACCGCAGGCGCAGGCGGACCGGTACTCGACTAGCCCAGGAGGTGGTCGACCAGGATCTTGACGCCGATGCCGATCAGCACCAGGCCGCCCGCGATCTCCATGCGCTTGCCAAAACGGGCGCCGAGCCGGCTGCCGATCCGCATCCCCAGCGTCGTCAGCGCACCGGTGGTCAGCCCGATGACGGCGGCCGGATACCAGACCGGGATGCCGAGGCAGGCGAAGCTGAGGCCGACGGCAAAGGCGTCGATGCTGGTCGCCACCGAGTAGGCGATCAGCGACCAGCCGCGCGTCGGATCGAGCGCCCTGGCCCTGTCATCGCGCCCGCGCAGCGCCTCGACGATCGCCTTGCCGCCGACGTAGGTCAGCAGGCCAAACGCGATCCAGTGGTCAAAGGCAGCGACCCAGCACGCCACCGTGCTGCCGAGCAGCCAGCCCAGGATCGGCATCAGCGCCTGAAACAGGCCAAAGTGAAAGCCAAAGCGAAAGACCTGGCGCCGCGTCACCGGGTGGAGCGCGATCGAGGACGCGATGGCGACGGCAAAGGCGTCCATCGACAGACCGACCGCGATGCCCAGGATGACGAGTGGGTTCACGCGCGCACTCAACTGTGGCCGCGGTGGCAACGGCTCCATTTCGCCGCGGCTCGGCGCGATATAACCACGTCCTGCTCACTCCGGAAAAGCGCGACCTGGCGGGCGCCCGGTCAGGCGGTGTGCGCTCGTCATGCCCATTGCATCAGCCCGCGGCCGCCGCTATTGCAGATGCTGACCGCGGTTGCGATCGCGAGGCCGGCCATGCACGACAAGCGCTTCGATCCGGCGCGCGCCGCCCGGCTCGACGACGAGAAGAGATCGCGCGAGCTGCCGCTGGCCGCGCTGTTCGAACGGCTGGGCGATCTGAAGGGCCAGCGCTGGGCCGAGCTGGGCGCCGGCACCGGCTTCGCCACTCTGCCGCTGGCGACGGCGGTGGGGCCGGCCGGACGGGTCTGGGCCGTCGACGTCGAGCCGCGCATGGTGAAGTTGCTCCGGGCCCGACTGCGGCGCGAGCAGCGCTTCAACGTCGAGACCGTGTGCGCGCCGGCGGAGCAGTTACCGCTGTCCGACGCCAGCCTCGACGGCGTGCTCGGCGTCATCTGCTGGCACGAGCTAGACGATCGCGGCGCCGCGCTCGCCGAGTGCCGGCGGCTGCTGCGCGGCTCGGGGCGGCTGGTGCTGGTCGACTGGTTGCACCGCGACGACACCGGCGCCGACCTGCCGGGCAGCGGGCCGTCGAACGCCCACCGGCTGCGCCTGGCCGCGGTGGCCGACGAGCTGACCGGCGCGGGCTTCAACGTCGAGCTGCGGCGCGACTGCTTTTTTGCGCATTACGTTGCCATCGGGCACAAGGTGTGACCGGGATCTGGCGCCGGGGGAACGCACATGGATCTCCGCGCACCTACCATTCTCGGCCGCACCGGCCTGACGGTGAGCCGGCTCGGCCTGTCCTCCGGCTACGGCGTGCCGGCGGCGGCCGCGGTGCGCGCATTTCGCGAGCACGAGGTCAACTTCTTCCACTGGTCGACGCGCGGCGGCGGCGAGCTGGTCAGCGCGCTGCGGCAGCTTGTGCCGCGGCAGCGCGATCGCCTGGTCATCGCGCTGCACCATTATGCGCGGCCGGGCTGGTATTTGCGCTGGGCCGTCGAACGGCGCCTGCGAGCGCTCAATATCGACTGCGCCGACCTGCTGCTGCTGGGGGCGCATCAGCGGCGGCCCGGTGAAGCGCTGCTCGAGGCGGCGCGCCAGCTTCAGTCGCAGGGCAAGGTGCGTTTTCTCGGGATTTCCGGCCACCGGCGCGCGCTGTTCGTCGAGCTGTCGAAAGATCTGGCCAATCCGTTCGACGTCTTCATGGTGCGTTACAACGCGGCCCACCGCGGCGCCGAGCGCGACGTCTTTTCGGCGCTGCCGCAGTCAGAGCGGCCGGGCGTCGTCAGCTACACCGCCACCCGCTGGGGCGCGCTGCTCAAGCGCCGCGGTCTCCCCTCCGGCGAGACGCCGCTGACCGCCACCGACTGCTATCGCTTCGTGCTGACCAGCCCGCACGTCGACGTCTGTCTGTGCGGGCCGCGCAACGACGAGCAGTTGGATCTGGCGCTGGCCGCGCTGGAGCGCGGACCGTTGAGCCAGCCCGAATTGGCGCGAGCGCAGCGCGTCGGCGACTACGTCTACACCAGCCACCGCCCGCGGCGGCGACCCCGGTGACGGCCATGGGAGAGCCGCGCGCGGGCCAGCCGATCGTGCTCATCGTCGACGACGAGCCGGCGATCCGCGAGAGCCTGCACTTCGCGCTCGCGCGCGGCGGCTTCGACACGCGCCAGGCCTCCAGCCTGGCCGAGGCGCGGCCGCAGCTCGACCGGGTCGATCTGGTCGTGCTCGATCTGATGCTGCCGGACGGCAACGGCCTCGACCTGCTGCGCGAGGCCGGACCGCGCTCGTCGCTGCCGGTGATCGTGTTGACCAGTTGCGACGACGAGGCCGACCGGGTGGTCGGGCTCGAGCTCGGCGCCGACGACTACGTGGTCAAGCCGTTCTCGCCGCGCGAGGTGGTGGCGCGGGTGCGCAGCGTGCTGCGGCGCTGCCAGCCGATCGCGGCCGGCTGCGACGAGGTGGTGCGCGCGCCGGGTGCGCTGCGGCTCGATCTGGCCAGCCGCCGTGCCCGGTGCGGCAGCGCCGAGCTGGCGCTGTCGCGCACCGAGTTCGATCTGCTGGTGGCGCTGGCGCGCGCCCCCGGCCGCGTCTTCGAGCGCGGCCAGCTCATGACGCTGGTGTGGGGCCCGGACTGCGTGGTCAGCGATCGCACCGTCGACGTCCACATCAAGGCGTTGCGCAAGAAGCTGGCCGCCGCCGGCGGCGAACCGGCGCTGATCGAGACCGTGCGCGGCGTCGGCTACCGCCTGCGCGGCGAGGGCGCATGAGCGTCTCGCGGCAGGAGGTGCTGCTGGTCCTGAGCATCCTGCTGGTGCTCGGGGTCGCCGCCACGCTGGCGCGGCTGTGGCGCGCGCGGCGGCACGGCCTGTCGATCCGGCTGCAGGTCTTTGTCGCGCTCGGCGTGCTGACCTCCGTCGTCACCGGTGCCTTCGCCGTGATCGTGGTCGATCGCTTCGAGGCCCGCGGCGCGCTGTTCGCCCACCGCGCGGCGCTCGCGGACGCGCGGGTCGTGGCCACCCTGGTGGCGCGCTCGATGGAGGCGCTCGGCACGACGTTGCCCGCCGGGGCGCGCATGCTCGAGCAGACGCGCGTGCTCTATGGTTTCACCGAGCGCGCGGGCGAGACGCGGGTGCAACTGCTGGACGAGCGCGGCCAGCTCCTTTTCGACTCGCTGCGGGGGGCTCCCGATCCAGCGCTGGTGCGCCAGCCCGAGGTACAGGCGGCGCTGGCCGGGCAGATCGACCCGATCGCGCGCCTGCCCATGCCCAACGTGGTCGCCGCCGCCGTGCCGATCGTGGTCAAGGAGCGGGTGGTCGGCGTGGCGCGCATCGAGGCCAGCACCTTCGGCATGGCCGAGCTGCTGTCGGACATCGCGCCCAAGGTCGCGCTGCTGGCGCTGCTGCTCGGCTGCGCCGCGGCGCTCGCCGGAATCCTGATCGGCCGCTCGCTGGCGGCGCCCATGGAGCGGTTGACCCAGGCCGCCGCGCGCATCGCCGCCGGCGAACGCCAGGCCGCGCTGCCGGTGCCGCGCGGGCGCGAGGTACGCGCGCTGACCAGCGCCGTGCTTTCGATGCGGCGCGAGCTCGAGCAGCGTCACCTGTTCGAGTCGCTGGCCGCCGACCTGTCGCATCAGCTCAAGAACCCGGTGGCCGCGATCCGCGCCGCGGCCGAGGTGCTCGAGGAGGCGATCGCCGACGATCCGGTGGCGGCGCGCCGCTTCGCGCTGCGCATCAACGAGAGCGCGGCCAAGCTCGACGCCCTGGTGCGCGATCTGCTCGCGCTGGCTCGGCTCGAAGCGCGGGGCGTGGTCGTGGCGGCCGAGGCGATCGATCTGAGGGCGACCGCGGAGCGCGCGATCGCCGAGATGGCGCCGCAGGCCGCGGCGCGCCAGGTCGCGGTCGAGCTGGCGCCCGGGGCGCCGGCGCCGGTGCGCGGCGACGAGTCGTGGCTGCGGCGCGCGATCGAGAACCTGCTCTCCAACGCGATCGCGGCGGCCCCCGCCGGCAGCGCGGTGGTGGTTCGCTGCGGCGAGTCGGCCAGCCTGGTCGCGCTGTCGGTCGGCGATCGGGGGCCGGGCGTCGATCCGGCGATCCGCGACCGCCTGTTCGAGCGCTTCGCGACCACGCGCCAGGATGCGGGCGGCACCGGCCTGGGGCTGGCCATCGTGCGCGCGGTGGCCGAGGCTCACGGCGGCCGCGCCGAGCTGCGGGCGCCGGGCCCGGGCGGGACCGAGTTCGCGCTGCTGCTGCCGCGCGCCTGATACCGAAACAATCTGATTCGACCCTGTTGTGGGGCCCCGCTTTCCGTCGCCACCGCAACTTCGCACAATCTTCTCGTTCTCTTCATCGGCGCTTCATCGGGCCGCGCTACGGTTGGGGTTGCCTGGCTGGAGGTGCCGATGCACGACCGCAGAACGACTGGCTCCCGCCTCACCGCGATCGCCCGCTGGCCGCTGGTGGCATGGTTGCTGCTGGCGCTTCCCGGAGCCGGCTTCGAGCTCGACCTCGACGCGGGCAGCGGCACCCTCGACGCAACCGCCGTGGCCGAGGCGCTGGCCGCGCGCGACGACCCGGCAGCGGCGCCGATCCCGGACGACGAGAGACTCTGGCAGCGAGCGCGGGCGCTGGTGCCGATCGTGGTCGAGCGGGGGTGTGCGCCCTATCTGCTGGGCGCGCAGGCCAATGCGTTTGGCGAGTCGTCGGCGGCGTGCGACGCTTTTCTCGCCTCCGCGCTGGT
>JAFGSX010000296.1 GCA_016934455.1 Deltaproteobacteria bacterium | reverse complement strand
TGAGCGTCAGCCGCAGCTCGTTGCCGGAGAACGCGGGCACGCCGTTGGCTATCTCGAACTGGTTGGCATTCTGTCCAGAGCGCATCCGAATCGCGATCTGGGTGGCGTCTTCGGCGGCGATCACCACAAGTCCAGCCGGCCGGCCCTTGTCGCCTTCGGGGAGCAAGATAGGTATCGGTGCGTTGCCTCCCAGGTGCGGCGTCGAAATCGCAAAGTAACCCGTGCGCCAGGCGGTACGTGGGATCAGCAGCGAGGCGTCTACCGAGTATGAGAAGTTGCAGCAGACCGGATTGAAGAAGTACGCGCTAACCGGCAGGTCGCTGACCAGGTTGTACGAGTCTTTTACCTTGCGCGTGCCGTCGATATAGGGCGAGACGATCAGCAACTGCGCAGTGCCGCCCGGCGGCACTACCAGGTTTTCTACATCTTGGTTATTGAGGATTGTGGCCACGGTCGCGCCGACCAGGATCTTCGAGTCCACCGTGGACGACGTCGGCGGCGTGTGCCCTGTGCTGCAGCCGCCGAACGGGTCGACCATGGGCAGCTCCTGAACGTGCTGCTGCGGCGGCAGATGCACGATCGCCGCGCTCGCGTCGGTGTGGTGGTAGAGCGTGACGTGGGCATTGTAGGAACTGGTGTTGGCGATGACCACCGCGCTCGGGAAAAAGTCGACGTTGGCCGGTTTTTGGCACGTCACCTGGTGGTTCTGGTCATCCATCTGGTTCGCCGCGTTGTCGGTCACCGCGAACCAGTAGTCGCAGCCGATGTACGACTTGTTCTGGGCCGCCGCCTCGCAGGCGGTGATGCACTTGGCGCCCAGCGTCTCGTCGGGCACGCACACCGACGCCGTGCCGACGTGGCAGGCGGTCGGGCTGACCCCGGACGTGCCGTAGTCCGCGCAGTCGTCGATGTGGGTGGCGTCCGGGCACCACTGCTTGCCCATCTCGCAGATCACCGTACGGCACAGGTCGTCGACGCAGCGCTCGGAGGGCTGGCACCGGTCCTCCCAGGTGGCGGTGCCCGAGATGTCGCAGCGGTTGATCAGCCGCTCGCCCTCGGTGACGCAGCTCACGACGGTGCCCGGCTCGCAGATCTGCGCCACGCACTCGCCGTCGCCGCTGCAGCCGTATCCGGTCGGGCACGGGTCGGCCACCGACGAGACGCTGTCCTCGCCGCAGCGCCGGCGCGCGCCGTTCTGGCAAAAATACTCGCCCGGCGTGCAGATCGCCTGCACGCACGAGTCGGTCACGCACGCCTGCCCCTCGAGGCACGGCTCCTCGATCAGCTCGGTGCCGTTGCCATTGCAGTACTGCAGCGTGTAGGCGTCCTTGCACACCTGCTGGAACGGCTGGCACACCTTGTCCTTGCAGGTGCCGCCGACGCAGACCTGGGTATCCTTGTCGCACTTGCCGCCGCAGGCGTCGACCGGCTGCGGATCCTCCTCGGGTGGACAGCCGAGCAGGGCGAGCGAACCGATGGCCAGACCGACCAGCAATCTTCTCATACACCATCTCCCATGATCTTATTTCGGCGCTACTTTACCACATTGTTGCAGGCATGCCGCTCCATATTGGCGGTGACGTGCTGGGCAGCGGCAGGTCCTCTCCTCCGCAAAAAAAAAGCCGGGAGAAGATCCCGGCTTTTTGACTTCTGGAGGCGCCGACCGGACTCGAACCGGTGCATAATGGTTTTGCAGACCACTCCCTTACCACTTGGGTACGGCGCCTGATCGCCGCATATCTAGCCCGATCTGGCTTCGCATGGCAAGCGCGACCGTCGATTTTCGGCTATACATGGCTGCTGCAGTCGAGGTGCCTGGATGACGCACGAGACCGTCGGGCTGTCGCTGCTGCGCAACCCGGTCATGAACTACGCCTGGGGCTCGCGCACGGCGATCGCGGATCTGCTCGGCCAGCCGCAGCCCGCGCCGCAACCCGAGGCCGAGCTGTGGCTGGGCGATCATCCGCGCGCGCCGTCGCTGCTGCGGCGCGGCGACGCGTGGGTGTCACTGGCGACGGTGATCGGCTCCTCGCCCGCGGCCGTGCTCGGGGAAGACGTGGCGCGGCGCTTCGGCGGACGGCTGCCGTTCCTGCTGAAGGTGCTGGCCGCGGCGCGGCCGCTCTCGATCCAGGCTCACCCCGACCGGGAGCAGGCGCGGCGCGGTTTTGACCGCGAGAACGCCGCCGGCATCCCGCTCGCCGCGGCCGAGCGCTCGTACTCCGACGACAACCACAAGCCCGAGCTGCTCTGTGCGCTGCAGCCCTTCTGCGCGCTCTGCTCGCTGCGGCCGGCCGCCGACGTCCTCCGCCAACTCGAGGATCTCGGCGCCGATGGCCTCGGGCCGGCTGCGACGGAGCTGCGCCGGGGCGGACGCGACGGCTGGCGCGGCTTTTTGCGCGCGCTGCTGACCCTGGACCGATCGCAGCAGCGCCTCGTCGTCGACGCGTGCGCGGCGCGGATCGCGACGCGCCCGCCGCAGCCGGCGCTCGAATGGGTCGCCCGGCTGGCCAGCGCCTTTCCGGGCGACATCGGAGCGCTGGCGCCGCTGTTCCTCAACCTGGTGCGGCTGCAGCCGGGCCAGGCGCTCTACCAGCCGGCGGGCGAGCTGCACGCCTACCTCGACGGCGTCGGCCTCGAGCTGATGGCCAACTCTGACAACGTGCTGCGCGGCGGTCTCACCCCCAAGCATGTCGACGTCGACGGGCTGCTCGAGATCCTGACCTGCGCCGAGCGGCCGCCGCTGGTGATCCGGCCCGAGCCGGTCAGCGCCGTCGAGCGCATCTACCGCACGCCGGCCGACGAGTTCTCGCTCTCGGTCATCGACGTCGATCAGGCGCACGGCTATCGCGCGCCGGCGGCGCGCCCGGTCGAGATATTGATCTGCGTCGCCGGCCAGGCGACGGTCGCCGGCGACGACGGCACAGCGGCGCTGACGCTCGGCCGCGGCGCCTCGCTGCTGGCTCCTGCCGGCATCGGCTATGCGATCTCAGGCCGGGCCACGGTCTACCGGGCGACGGTGCCGCCGGCGGTCTGACGGCGCCTGCCGTCACCCCTTCGCCGGCGCTGGCTCGCGGCCGGCGGCGCAGACGCCGTCGCGGGTGCTGTTCTTGACGCGGTACATGGCGCGGTCGGCGGCGCGCACCAGCTCCTCCTTGGACCTGGCGTCCTCGGGAAAACCGGCCACCCCGAAGCTGGCGCTGATCTGGATGTCGAGCCCTTCGCGGCGGAAGAACCGCCGCGTCCTGAGCGCGCGGCGCAGTCGCTCGGCCACCTGGATCGCGCGCGGCTTGGGCGTGTTGGGC
>JAFGSX010000295.1 GCA_016934455.1 Deltaproteobacteria bacterium | reverse complement strand
GCCGCGGCGGCGGCGGCCAGGCTCGCGGCCCTGGCCGGGGCCTCGCCGGCGCGCTCGGCGACCAGGCCGAACACGCGCCAGCCGGCGACCATCGTGGCGGCGACCTTGAGCACCATGATCATCAGCGCCACGTGGACCGTGCCGATCATGAAGAAGGCCATCGCCGCGCGGGCGTCGATCTGGCCGGGAGTGGAAGTGAGGGTGCGCACCACCGGCACCGACAACTCGAGCATCAGCGAGCCGCCGAGCACCGCGAACAGCGGCGCGATCGCCAGCAGCACCACGCCCTTGAGCCAGCCGGTGAACAGGCCGCGGGTGGCGGTAAACAGCGCCATGACCACGAACACCGGCCCCAGCGCCAGCAGCACCGCGAGCGCGATCTTGCAGGTGGCGAGCACGCCGACGGTGCCGAGCAGCAGCAGCGTGCCGCCCAGCCACATCAGCCCCGGGGGCGAGAAGGTCGAGGCGGCGCCGGCGCCCGCGCCGGCATCAGCCGCCTGCTGGCCGGTGGCGTCGACCAGCGCGGAGAGGATCACGTCGATCTTGTCGGCGAAGATCTGCGTTGCCGGGCCCCCCTTATCTCCTGCGGGGCTGCCCATCAGCACGCCGGCGATCTGGTCGGGCGCGCCGACCGCCAGGTTCCACACCACGCCCTGGTAGGCGATCCAGCTGGTGGCGAAGGTCAGCACCAGGCCGAGCGTGATCATGCGCGGCGTCAGCGCCGAGATGCCGAGGCGCGAGCGCCCGGTGATCAGCGAGAAGGCGAAGAACGCGACATAGAGCGTGAGCAGGATCGTCAGCACCGGCAGCAGCGCGCCGTCGGTCCCGAACAGGCGGCCGAACGCGGCCTGCGCCGTGGCGCCGGCGGCGCAATCGACCGCGCGCAGGCTGGCGGCGACCCCGCTGCCGACCCCGTCGAGGGCCTGGCTGCAAGTGACCGGGTTCATTCGGCCGCTTCCCAGGTGCGGAAGCCTTCGTTCGCAAAGCCTTCGTGGCGCTCCAGCGCGTCGAGTTCCTCGTCGCTGCGCGCGCCGGGCCAGGCGCGCCCGGTGAGCGCGGGGTACCACTCGGCCGGCTCGTCGCCGACCGCCTCGCGCAACAAGTCGAGCCGGCGCACCGCGCTCTCGCGGCCCGAGAGGATCGTCAGCACTTCGGGCGCGCCCGACAAGTCGAGCCGCACGACCACGCTGGCATCGGGCTGGCGCACCAGGAAGGCGCGGCTGTGCGCCGGCAGCGAGCGGATCAGCGACAGCTCGTGCGCGGTCAGGCCGAAGCCGTCGCAATAGTCCTCCGCCCTAGCGCGGGCGTTGGGCATGAAGATCATCGTCGCGGTCTGCTCGACCAGCGCGGCCGAGATGCGGCTGTCGAGCGCGTCGCGCGCCGACTGGGTGGCAAAGCCGACCAGCGCGTTGCGCTTCCTGAGCGTCTTGAGCCAGTCGCGGATGCGCGCGGCGAACACCTCGTCGTCGAGCGCCTTCCACCCCTCGTCGATCAGGATCATCGTCGGCTCGCCGTCGAGCCGCTCGTCGATGCGGTGGAACAAGTACATCATCGTCGGCGTGCGCAGCCGCGGGCTGTCGAGCAGCGCGGTCATGTCGAAGCCCATCACCCGGGTCGAGAGGTCGAGCCTGTCGGCCGCGTTGTCGAACAGCCAGCCGTGCTCGCCTCCTTCTCCGTCGTCGGCGCCGATCCACGGCGCCAGGCGGTCGGCCAGGTCGCCGGGCGTGGGCCGCCGCGCGCCCGACAGCAGCTCGCGGAAGTGGCGCAGCCGGCGCAGCGAGGAATCGTTGGCGTAAGCCGCATCGACCGCGGCCGCGATCGTCGCCAGCTCCTCGGGCCCTTCGGCCTTGAGCAGCACGCCGAGCCAGTCGCGCAGGAACGCGCGGTTGGTCGCGGTGTCGGGCAGCGCGAGCGGGTTGAACCCGGTCGGCTCGCCGGCGCGGATGCGGTCGTAGCGCCCGCCGATGCCGCGGATGAACAACTCGGCCCCGCGGTCCTTGTCGAACAGCACCGTGCGCGGGGCGAACTTCTGCGCCTGCGCGGTCAGGAAGTTCATCACCACCGTCTTGCCCGAGCCCGACGGCCCGATGACCGAGAAGTTGCCGAGATCGCCGTGGTGGAAGTTGAAGAAGAACGGGGTCGCGCTGGTGGTCTCCAGCAGCGCCACCGCGTCGCCCCAGTGGTTGCCGCTCGCCTGGCCGAGCGCGAAGCCGTGGAACGAGCCGAAGCCGGCCATGTTGGCGGTCGAGATCATCGCCCGGCGCACCAGGTAGGCCTCGTTGCCGGGGAACTGGCCCCAGAACGCCGGCTCCAGGTTGGTATCCTCGCGCACCGTGATCGCGCCGGCATCGGCCAGCGAGGCGGCGACCGTGGCACTGGCCTCGTCGAGCCGGGCCAGGTCGCGCTCGCGCACCAGCACGCTCAGGTGGTGGTCGCCGTAGCCGGTCGAGCCGGTGCCGAGCGCGTCGCGCGCCGTGAGCATCTCGGCGCGTTCGGCCATCGCTTCCTCGTCGGCCGAGCGCAGCCGGCGCAGCGCCAGGTCCATCCGTTCGCGCGCGGTCTGGCGCTCCTGCGGCGCGAAGCTCTCGCAAACCACCATCTCGTACGGCAAGCGCAGCATCGCATCGAGCAGGCCGGGCGAGGTGGCGTCGGGATAGTCCTTGAGGCTGAGCATGGCCGCGAACTCGGAGCGCTCGGCCCCGCGCAGCTCCATCGCGTCGAGCCCGAAGCTGGCCCGGCGATAGGGCAGCATGCGGCCGATGTCGGTCGCCTCGTCGGGCTTGCGCACCGGGCGCATCTCGCCGTTGTAGAGCGCCGAGAGCAGCTCGAGCAGCTCGTTGTTGGTCATCCCGCTCGG
>JAFGSX010000294.1 GCA_016934455.1 Deltaproteobacteria bacterium | reverse complement strand
CGCCAGCAGGGCATTGGCGCGCTCGAGCGAGGCCTGGCCGGCGCCCGGCTCGCCGCCGCCCGTGTCGTAGCGGACCGCGGTGAAGCTGAGCCCGGAGGTCGGGTCGGTGAAGACCACGCGCCGGCTGGCCGGGATCGCGGTGTCGTGCCCCTCGCCCAGGTAGTAGATGCGCGACTGGTCGACGAAGCGCGGGTCGAAGTTGTCGACAAAGCGCGTCAGCCCCAGCACCTGCCAGTAGAGCTGCACCGTGAAGGTGGCCATCGGGTCGACAGGCGTGACGTGGGTCTGCGCCAGGTCGCCGGCGTAGTTGGGGAACTTGACCTGTCCGCCCTCCCAGTAGGGCGCGATGGCGTCCCAGCGGCCGGCCAGGATGGCGCGGTTGATCTGCGCGATCTGCGGGGCAAAGCTGTTGTAGTAGCTGATCTCCCACTCGCGGACGTCCTCGGGGGTGGAGCGCGCCACGAAGTTGGTGCTGCTGTCGCTGAGCGCCTCGATGGCCATGATCTTGTCCAGGTAAAAGCCGATGTGGTGCAGGCACTCCCACCAGTAGTAGCCGCAGTCGTAGCTGCTGCCCGACCAGCTCGTCGAGTAGTAGCGGCCGCCGGTGATGTCGACGGTGAAGCCCGTGCTGGCGCCGTACTTCTGCGCCACCCGGGTGCCGTCGGGCTGGGTGACCAGGCCGTAGTGGGGGCCGACGTCGGGCATCAGCAGGGTCTGCACCAGGTGGTTGAAGGCGTTCTGCACCGCCACGGTCTTGGTTCCCCAGCCGCTCTCGACGTCGGTGAGAAAGGCCTCGACCTGGGCCGGCGTGTAGTACATCGGCAAAAAATCGAGGTACAGACCGTAGATGTCGTGCCACTTCTTGAGCCGGTGGTAGACGCGCGGGTAGTAGCGCTCGACGAAGTTGTCGTCGCTGCGGCCGACCTGGCCGCGCGGAAAGTTGCGCATGATGTACCAACTGTTCAGGTCGTCGAGGATGTTCTTCATGCGCTCGTAGCTGTCGGCGCCGGCGTCCCGGCTCAGGCAGTTGTCGCTCAGATCCGAGCGCGTGTGCGAGCAGTAGATGTAGGGCACGCGGACGCGGCCGTCGTTGGACTGCGCCATGGTGTCGTCGAGCTCGCTGACGTCGACCAGGCTGCGGTTGCCTGACCGGTACATGTCCTCGCCCATCTGATGGTAGAAGTAGGTGTAGTGGGTGGCGCGCGGGCCGGAGGTGTAGAAACCGATGATGTCGCCGTCGGTCGCCCACCAGTTCCTGAAGGTCGAGACCGGCACGCTGCGGGTGTTCTCGAACACCTCGACCTTTTGCGCGTAGCCGAACATGATGGCGGCGCGGTCGTACTTGCCGATGCCGCCGCCGTCTATGGTGTAGCGGCTGGCGTAGTCCATGATCGAGGTGTAGGCGTAGCTGTAGATCTGCTGGTCCAGCTCGTTCTGCGTGATCGGATCGGTCAGCCGCGGCCCGACCGTGCCGTCCTGGGCGCGGATCCGCCAGTACTGGTCGAAGTAGTTGATGGCGTCGTCGGATCCGCCGAAGTTGTGCGACAGCCCCAGGGTGTGGCCGCACTCGTGCGTGATCACCGCCTGTAGTATCGTGCGGCGGATGGTGTGGTAGAGATCGTCCGGCGACAGGTTGCGGCCGGCCAGATCGCGCGCCAGCCCGATCAGGGCGTCGTCGGCCATCTCGGCCAGGTCGAGGTTGCGCTGCTCGGCGTACTCCTCGAGCAGCCGCTGCCGCTGCAGCACGAACTCGCCCAGGCCGCCGCGCACGACGCTCGCCTGCCGCACCAGATCGTCGGTGACCGGCAGGGCCGGGTCGTGTCCCAGGCCCAGGTAGAGGTCCTCGCCCAGCAGCATCTGCTCGATGTCGGTGTCCTGCAGCGCGGCCAGCCGCTGCTGGCGCAGCGCGGTCGCGGTCTGGCCGTTGTGGATGCCGCGCTGGTACATCAGGTCGAGGTAGGGCTCGGCCCAGGCGCGGAAGCCGAGCGCGGCCTGCGCCCGCTCCTCGGCGGCGGTGATGGCGCGGCGCTGGCCGTCCCAGTAGCTCGACTTGGCGCCGTGGCTGACCTGGTGCGCGAAGTGGCGCGCGTCGTCGAGGCCAAAGCTGCGCTGCAGCGGTTCGGAGCGGCCGGTCATCTGCTCGATCCAGTTGGTCAGGTTGACGCCGTCGACGTAGCTGTCCGCCGACATCTGACCGGTCAGGAGCTGCACCATCTCGACCACCTGGTGCGCCGCGCGGTTGTTGGCGCTGTAGACGTGGGCGTTGCCGCTGATGATCTCGCCGGTCATCGGATCCTGGTTGCTGGGGCCAAAGCCGAGCAGGCCGTAGTTGTCAAAGGTGGGCACGTAGGCGAAGTACGAGTACCGCAGATCGCCCATCCGGGGAGCGGTTCCGGCCGGGCCGCATTCGGCCGGATCTCCTTCGCGCACTGGATTGTGCGGGCACAGGACAAAAACCCGCTGCTGGCCCGGATCCTTGCCCAGCGCGCGCACCGAGGCGGTCAGGGCCTCGTTCCACTGATCGGCGGCCAGGCGCACCGCGGCCTCGAGGTCCGGGTCGTCGGCCGGCCAGTCCTGGTTTACGTGATAGACGATCGGCCTGATCTCGCGCTCGGGGTAGGGGATCGGCACTCGCTCGCCGTCGATCACGTCCCACGATTTTTTCCACAGGTTGAAGCGGTTGATCCAGCGCTCCTTGCGCGGCTCGCGCACGCCCTCGCGGTCGTCGTAGACCAGGCGCTCGGTGGTGAAGAAGCCGAACAGCTCGGTCAGCGGGCCGCTGAAGGGCAGCGCCTCGTACTGGTAGTCGGGGTCGATCTTCTTGAAGCTCTGCCGGATGGTGTACTCGCCGGCGCCGCACTCGGT
>JAFGSX010000293.1 GCA_016934455.1 Deltaproteobacteria bacterium | reverse complement strand
TCGCCTTTTGGCGCCGACTTCGCGGACAGCCACGCTGCCCACAAGGTGGTGCCCGAGGGCGCCATCCAGTCGACCGTGGTGCGCATCGCGCCGCGCCCGAATGTCTGCACGGCGCTGCAGGACCCGACCGACGACGTCAGCCCGTCGCTGGTGATCGTGATCAAGGGCACCCAGGTCCAGAAGTACCAGGTGGTCGGCCTCGACTACACGCCGCCGGCGGGAGCGACGCCGCCGCCGGTGGCCACGGTGACGCTGGTGCGTTACGTCGACTGCGACGGCGGCGCCGAGGACGCGGGCGAAGCTTGCGCCAGCAACGTCAGCGCGGCCAGCGGCGAGATCGAGCTGCAGCGCCTGGTCGAGGGCGAGCTGGCGGCCGGCCTGTTCCAGGCCGACTTTGCGGCAGGCGGCGCGGTCGATGGCACCTTCAGCGCGCCCGCGTGCGCGACGATCCGTTGATCGGGGAGGCCGCAGGGCCTCCCGCAATGACACGGGCGACGGCGCGCAGGTCAATCGTCTTCGATCTTGAGCTGCTCGGTCTGCATGCCGACGCTGTCCGAGAAGATGTGCTCGGTCATCATGCAGCGGTCCTCGTCGAGACCGGCGCGCAGCATGCGCAGGGTCGGGAAGACCGCGATCAGGTCTTCGAACACCTTGTGCGGCACCATGGTGCAGATGCCGTTGTCGTCGGCCTGGATGCAGGCGTCGGCGACCTCTCCGTCGAGCGCGGCGATGCAGCCGACCACATCCCCCGGCTCCAGGCGCGCCAGCGGCTGCTCCACCTCGCCGCTCGGCCCCTCGGGGCCGACCGAGACCCGGCCGCGCAGCAGCAGGATCAGGGTGTTGATCTCGGCGCCCTCGTAGACGAGCTGGTCGCCGGCGGTAAAGCGGCGCTGCTTGAAGCGCCGCGCGATGGCGTTGCGCGCATCGGTCGGCAGCAGGCGAAAGACCGGTAGCTGCGCCAGCGCGCTCATGATCAGGCGGTGGCGGGCGAACTTGTGCAGCACCTTCTCGATCGCGGGATGGTCCTTGAACAGCCGGTCGATGACCCGCTTCTCGATCTCGAAGTACTCGACGTTGGTCTCGGCCACCAGCGTCGCGGCGCGCCGCCGCGGCGAGATCAGGGCCAGCACGCCGATCAGGTCGCCCTCCTTGAGGGTCTCGATCAGGGTGTCGCCGGCCGAGGTCGGGCGGTAGGCGTGCACGCGGCCGGAGCTGATCAGCATCAGCGAGTCGCCGGGGTCGCCCTTGCAGAACAGGACGCTGCCGGCGGACAGCCGCTTGTGCACCATGGCGCGCGCCAGGTCGACAAAGGCCCGCTGAGACAGGCTCGAGAACAGCGGCACCGACGGCAGCAGCAGCTCCTCGGCGCTCGGCTCGCCGATGATCTCGTAGCTCTCGGCGAACATCGCGATCTCGGGCTCGGTGACCTCTTGATCGTCGACGAGGCCGTTGCCGAAGTCGATCGGCGCCGGCATCCCGGACATGGCCTCGGGCGGCTCGGTCACCAGCGTCACGTCGTCGTCCTCCGCCGGTGGCAGGCCGAACTCGCCGCTGGCGCCGGCTTCCTCGAGCGTCAGCTCGCGGACCAGCTCCGAGGTCTCGCGCGGCCGGATCGCGCGCCAGACGCCGGAGCTCGACATCGGCCAGGTTCCGGTGAGCATGCGCGGCAGGTTGCCGTCGTCGATCGGCACCGCGACGCGGCCGACGTTGGCCGGCGCGGCGCCGCGGGTGCGCGCGTACAGCTTGGCCAAAAACAGCAGCGTCTCCTCGTGCTTGGGATCGACCTGGAGCAGCTCCTTGAGCACGCCGATCGCGCGCAGAGGCTGGGCCGAGAGCGCCAGGTAGCGCGCCACGGCGCGGTAGTGGGCGACCGCTTCTCGCGGCCGGCCCAGCAGGCGCAGGGTGCGCGCCACCCGCACCCGGGCGTCCAGGTCGAGCGGTTGCAGGGTGAGCGCGTGCCGAAGCTGGCGCAGGTTGCGGCGCAGCTCGGCGCGATCTGGCTCACCCCCGCGGTTGGAGACCATGCGACCCCCGCTCCTCATCAGCGTATCACGGGCGCACCGGGCGCGCCCGGTCAACGAAATAGCGAGGAATGCGGCCTGCAGGCAAGGGTTGTGTTTGACGCGGCGGGGGAGGGCCTTCTACCATCGCGTCATGGCCACTCCACTGGACAACCGCGTCGTCGTGCTGGGCGTCACCGGCGGCATCGCCGCCTACAAGGCGGTCGAGCTGCTGCGCCGGCTGCGCGAGCTGGGGGCCGACGTGCACGTCGCCATGACGCGCGCCGCGACCTCGTTCGTCGGGCCGCTGACCTTCGAGGCGCTGTCGGGTCACCGCGTCTTCAGCGACGTGCTCGATCTGGACGCGGGCGGGGCGGCCGGGGTGCAGATCGGGCACGTGGCGCTGGCGCAGACGGCGAGCGCGGTGGTGGTGGCGCCCGCTACCGCGGACTTTCTGGCGCGCGCCGCCGCAGGCCGCGCGGACGACGCGCTGGGCGCGCTGCTGCTGGCGACCCGGGCGCCGCTGGTGATCGCGCCGGCCATGGAGCACCACATGTGGTCGCACCCGGCGACCCGGGCCAACGTGCAGACGCTGGTAGAGCGCGGGGCGCGGCTGGTCGAGCCCGACGAGGGGGCGCTGGCGAGCGGCGCCACCGGCCGCGGCCGGCTGGCCGCGATCGAGGCCATCGTCGGCGCCGTGCTCGAGGCGCTGGGCGGCAAGCGCGATCTGGTGGGGCGGCGACTGGTGGTCACCAGCGGGCCGACGCGCGAGCCGATCGATCCGGTGCGCTACATCAGCAACCGCTCGTCAGGACGCATGGGCGCCGCCATCGCCGAGCTGGCGGCGCAGCGCGGGGCGCGGGTGACGTTGATCTCGGGACCGGTCAGCGCGCCGCTGCCTCCCCTCGACGCGGTGATCCCGGTGGAGACGGCGGCCGAGATGCACCGCGCCACCATGGACCAGGCGCGCGGCGCCGACGCCGTGATCATGGCGGCGGCGGTGGCGGACTACGCGCCGAGCGCGGCGGCCAAGCGCAAGCTGAGCAAGAGCGAGCAGCCGCTCGACCGGATCGAGCTGGTGCGCACACCCGACATCCTGGCCGAGCTGGGCGCGACGCGGCCGGCGCGGGTGATCGTCGGCTTTGCCGCCGAGACGCACGAGGTGCTCGAGCACGGCCGCGACAAGCTGCTGCGCAAGAAGGCCGACCTGATCGTGGCCAACCGGGTCGGCACCGCCGAGAGCGGCTTTGACAGCGACGACAGCGAGGCCGTGCTGCTGTTCGCCGACGGCCGGGTCAAGGTGCTGGGGCTGGTCAGCAAGGAAGTGGTCGCCGCCCGGTTGCTCGACGCGGTGGCGGAGTTGCTGGCGGGCGAGCCTCAGCGCAGCCGTACGCAGGCGCCAAGGGCTCGGTCCAAGGCGCGCGGTTGAAGGCGGCACTGGTTCCCACTACCTAGAAATGATCGACGGTACTAGACACGCACACCTTGACCTCGAAGGGGTCTTCCAGTGCAGTCTCGAACCTTTTGGCCACCAGGTAAAACGAGATGATGCACTCGCTATTACTATCGCCGTTGCAGGACTCGCTCGACCAGTCATTGCAGCGTGGCATACCGATAAGTTCGGAATCCGGTTTGCAGAAAAGGTGGGCATTAGCGTCTAGCGCACAATGGCTGACATCATCGCATTCATCGTCGTTGCACTTCGCCTTGCCGTCGGGAACGCAGTACAGGTAGTAGAAGTGGTTGTCACCATCGTGGCGGAAGTAAGGGACACCGTCGTCGGCGCTACCTTGTGAACCGGTGCCAGACTCCACCTGTTCGACCCCAGAGCATTTCGAGCCCTCCGCGCATTCGTCGTCTGAGCGGCAGGCGTACCGCCGGTCCCCGTCGTTTAGTACGCCGCAGGCGGATACCAGCGTCGTCAGCAACAGCATCAACGACAACAACAGCGCAATCGACCTCATGGCGCAGCCTCTTCTTTCTCAGCGAAACCGCCCATGATCTGCCAGGCGGATGCACCGACGATGGCGGTCGCGCCGACCGTGGCCGCGATGATCGCTGCCAAGGCCAGGGTCTTGCCTTTGTCGAATGGCTCTTGAGCGCCGGGCTCGTAGTAGACGTGACGGTTGGCCATAATCTTGGCGTAACTATCGCCATCCTCGAAGCTGAAGTAGCTAACAGTCGCGAGGCCGCCGCTCGCGATCAACGCCAGCCCACCGACAAACGCGACCCCCACCGCTGGCCACACGATGTGAAAAGCGGGGGTCTTGTCCCTGGCGCCGCCGCCGGTGGGCGGCGCGGACGACGCGGCCGCTGCGACTGCCGGTTCCGGCAGCACATTTTTCATCACCTCGGGCACCTTGCGCTGCACCACCCGGATCAGATCTTCTGGCTTGCCCGAGACGGTCTCGTAGGCGCTGCCGATCTGGCGCGCGGTGCGGGTGTCGTTGAGGCGGATACTCAGGACGTAGGTGTCGCCGACGCGGCCGACCTTGGACGAGAGCAGGGCGTCGACGCCGAGCGCGCCGCCGATCTCGGCGATGCACGAGGCGTCCTCGCAGCCGAGCAGCGTCTTCTGCTGCTCGTGGCTGAGCAGGGCCTCGATGTCGGCCATACCGATCGCCTCGATGCCCTTGGTCTTGGCCACCTCGATGGTGAGCACCTCGGTCAGCGTCTTGGCCAGCGCCACGTCGTCGCCGGTGGCGACCATGTTGGGCACGGCGATCCTGACCGCCCTCGGCTCGCCGGCGGTCTCCGTCGCCGGCGGCGAGGAGGCCTCCGGCCGGGAGCCCGCCTGCTGGGACGCCGCCTGCTGGGATGCCGGCGCGCTCGAGGTCTGCGCCAGTGCGATCGGGGCGGCGCTTGCGCACAGCAGCAGCGCACCCCAGCCCCAAAGATACCGTCTCACTGGACCCTCCCTTCCGCCGGCTCCGACCCGAGGTCGAAGATATCCGGCACCGCGGCCACTGCGCCCGATCGGATCGAGACCGAGCAGAGCGCGGTCAGCGGTGTCTCGTCGGGATTGATCTCGATCACCTCGCCGCCGGCCTGCGCGGTGACGGCCGCGATGCTGGCCGCCGGCTGCACCACGCCGCTGGTGCCGATGACGACACACGCCGCGGCCAGCTCGGCCTGGCACAGCGCGTGCGAAATCTGCGCTCCGTCCAGAGACTCGCCATACCAGACGACGTGCGGCCGCGCCAGCGCCCGGCACTCGGGGCAGGTCGGCAGCGTGTCGCGGCTGCTGGCGTCGACGGCGGCGGTGTCGCGCCAGACGCGCTGGCAGGCCGTGCAGCGGACGGAAAACATGTTGCCGTGCAGCTCGATCGGCAGGGCGGGCCCCGGATCGACGTCACCGGCGGCCGCGAGCGCCGCGTCTGCGTGCAGGCCGTCCACGTTCTGGGTCACGATCAGGGTCTTGCCGTGCGCCAGCGCGAACCGCGCCAGCGCCAGGTGGGCGGCGTTGGGCTGGCAGGCCGCGACCCTGGTGCGGCGCCAGCCGTACCACTCCCAGACCAGCCGCGGATCGTCGGCAAAGGCCTCGGGCGAAGCCAGTTGCTCCGGCCGGTAGCGCTGCCAGAGACCCTCGGCGCCGCGAAAGGTGGGCACGCCCGACTCGGCGCTGATACCGGCGCCGGTGAGCACGACGATGCGCGGCGCGGCGGCGATCAGGCGCCGAGCGCAGTCGATCTCATCCGAGCAGGTTGCCATCGCTGCTCACGACTCCGTCGGCGCGCGCCTGTTTGATCAGCTCTACCGCCCGTTCGATCTGGTAGCGCGGCACCGCGATCCGGCTCGTCGAATCGGCGCCGATGGCGGTCGGGAAGGCGCGGCTGCGCAGCACCCGCACGTAACAGGCGATCGACTCGGCCTCGAGCAGCCCGCGGATACGCTCGGCCTCGACGCTGCTGACCGTGGCGTAGACTTCCTCCAGCGTGACCGAGGTCATGTCATCGGCGGGCAGATTGTCGACCAGCTCGGTCCCGTCGTCCGTGCAGTGGGTGACGCCCGGACGGTACTCGCTGTGGCACTTCGGGCAGATCGGCATCTCTCACCTCGGCGCCCCGTCGCAGGGCCAATTCGCTTGTAGGCCGCGCGCCGCGGCCGGTCAAGCGCCCGACGTCCCCCGCCATCCCCGTTGAATCCGGCGACTCCGTGTGCGGTAATAGCGGCCGTGTCTTCGGCGGCGATTCCTTTTGGCAATTATCTGCTGCTCGAGCGGCTTGCGATCGGCGGCATGGCAGAGGTCTACCTGGCCAAGTCGGGGGATCCGCCGCGCGGCGAGCAGTACGTCGCGGTCAAGCGGATCCTGCCCAACATCGCCGAGGACGGCGAGTTTGTGGCGATGTTCCACGACGAGGCCAAGATCGCCGGCCAGTTGCACCACAGCAACATCGCCCGCATCTACGACGTCGGGCAGATCAGGTCGATCTACTTCATCGCGATGGAGTACGTCCCGGGCAGCGACCTGCGCTCGGTCTGGGATCAGTGCCGCGATCGCGGGCTGCCGCTCGACTTCATCTGCTACTCCGTGATCAAGCTGTGCGAGGGGCTCGACTACGCGCACCGCCGTCACGACAACCGCGGCCGGCCGCTCAACATCATCCACCGCGACGTCTCGCCCCAGAACGTGCTGCTGAGCTGGGACGGCGACGTCAAGATCATCGACTTCGGAATCGCCAAGGCGGCCAACCGCGCGGTCAAGACGCAGACCGGCATCCTCAAGGGCAAGTTCGCCTACATGGCGCCCGAGCAGGCGCGCGGCGAGGCCGTCGACCATCGCGTCGACATCTTTGCCGCCGGCGTCATCCTGTACGAGCTGTGCACGGGCGAGCGGTTGTACCGGGCCGACAGCGACTTCGCGCTGCTCGACAAGGTGCGCCGCGTCGACATCGTGCCGCCGTCCCAGTACAAGCCCGAGCTGGCCGGCGAGCTCGAGCGCATCATTCTCAAGGCGCTGGCGCCCAAGGTCGAGCAGCGCTACCCGTGGGCCAGCGTGCTGCAGAGCGAGCTCGAGCGATTCATGCAGACCAGCGGCCTGCAGTACGGTCGCGAGCAGCTCGCGGCCTTTGTCCGCACCGCCTTTGCCGAGGACTTTCGGCTCGAGCAACAGCGGCTGCGCGAGTACGCGGAGGTCGAGTACCATCTGCCGGCCGCGAGCGAGGTGTCCGCCACCGACAGCGATGCCGTTTTCACGTCGAGCCGGGAGACCCTGCCGACCAGCGACGACGCCACCATGGTCAGCGCGTCGCCGCCCGAGACCTCCGACCAGGTCCAGCGCGCACCGTCCAGCGCCGCGAGCGAGGAGATGACCACCGAGCTGCTCGAGGACGAGCCGGCCGAGCTCCGGCGCGATCCGACCATCTCCGAGGTGCAGACCGCCTCCCGGCCGCGGTTCCAGTCCGCCGGGCTCTCCCGGGTCGACGTCCGTCCTCCCGGGAGCGACGAGCAGAGCGAGATGACTCAGGCGGACGGTCAGCCAGGCGAGATGCTGCAGGACGACGACGGCAGCGATGTCTTCAGCGGTCCGGTGCGCAAGCCCGAGCTGTCCGCGCGCGACACGCCGCCGCCGGCTGGCGAGCCCTCGCTGAACAGCCTGGATCCGCTCGCGCCCTCCGAGCGCCGGCGCACCGTGCCCGAGGTCGTGGCGCGGATGGTCGAACCGCACGAGCTGACCGGCGCGAGGCCGCTGGTGGCCGACGATTATCAGCCGGTGTCGGTGACGACCGCGCCGGTCGATCGCGCGCGGCAGGGCGCTGTCGGTACCCACGGTGGGCCGCCGTTGGCGCTCGGTCTGCTGGCGCTGGCTTGCGGCAGCGGCGCGCTGGTGACGGCGCTGCTGGCGTCCGCGCTCTGGCTGTGGCTCGCGCCGAAGAGCGGTCACCTGGTGGTGATCACCGAGCCGAGGGCGACCGAGGTCATCGTCGACAACGTCGCCGTGGGCATGCAGACGCCGGTCAAGTTGACGCTCGCCGCGGGTGAGCACGCGGTTCAGCTCAAGCGGCCGGGCGTCGATCCGATCGATAAACAGGTGAAGGTGGTCGTGGGCGAGGTAGCTCTGCTCGACCAGCTCATGCCCGCGGGCGTGGCCGCGCTCAAGCTCGGCAGCGACCCGGACAAGGCCTCGGTCAAGATCGGAGGGGTCGACAAGGGGGTGACGCCGCTCGATCTGCGCGACCTGCCGGCGGACCAGCCGTTCGAGGTCGAGCTCAGCCACCGGTCGACCGTCGATCACAAGCAGACCATAACCCTGCAGGCCGGCGAGACCAGGGAGCTGACGGTGACGTTGCCATATCGGACGTCGCAGGTGACGATCAAGCCGACACCGGACGATGCCATCGTCTACTGGGACAAGCGCTGGCGCAGCAGCGGCGTCTCGATTCCCAGGGTGTCGCTGGAGAGCAACCATCTGCTCCGCGTCGCCCGGCCGGGGTGCGACGCCATCGAGCAGCCGGTCGTTCCCAGGGGCGAGAAAGAGCTGGTGATCTCGCCGGTGCTCACCTGCAAGAAGATGGAGGACTCCGGCACGCTGACCGTCGTTG
>JAFGSX010000292.1 GCA_016934455.1 Deltaproteobacteria bacterium | reverse complement strand
GTCGAGGGCCACCTTGGCCAGCCGCGGCGGCGTGTTGCCGATTGTCACCTCGGCCCGGCCCGGAGCCGAGGTGAGCGCGCCGTCGCCGGCGACCGCGACTGCGGTCCAGACCTCGCCGCGCTTGGTCTCCGCGGCCGGCACGCGCAGCCCCCGGATCGCGGCGGGCTGGCCATTGCGCAACCAGGACACCTCCACCTTGACCGGGTCGCCGTCGGGATCGGCCGGCAGCTCCGGGACCAGCGCGAGCAGATCGTGCTCGGTGAGCGGCGCCTTGGGCACGATCCGGACCTGCGGCTCACCGGGAGGCATGCCGCCGACGGTGACCTGGATGCTGTTGGTCGCGCTGGCACCCCCCTCGGTGACGGCGGTGACGACCGCGGTCACCGTGTCGCCGCCGCGCACGGTCCCCGGCTTCAGCTCGGTGGTCGAGTCCGGCACATCGAGCGTCGCGCCGTTGCGCAGCCAGGTGTAGCGGTAGCTCACGGCATCGCCGTCGGGATCGACGGCCGGCTTGCGCAGCTCGACCCGCAGCGGGTCGGCCGCGGTCCGCTTCTCCGGCAGCAGCGCGAGCTGGGGGGCGCGCGGTGGCGTGTCCACGATGCGCACCTCGGCGCTGCCGACCGGCCCGCGGTCGCCGCCGTCGCTGGCGATCGCCTGTATCTGCCACACCTCGCCCTTGCGCGTGCGCCCGGCTGGCACGGTGTCACCGGTGAGGCCGGCCACCGGCTCGCCGTTGCGCAGCCACTTCCAGCCGTAGGTCAGTCTGTCGCCATCGCGATCGACCGCTGGCGCCGAGATCTGCGCCTTGAGCGGTTCGCCGGCGCGCGGCTGCGCCGGGGAGATGGCTGGCTTGGGCGCACCTGGCGGCGTGTTGCCGACGCTGAATTCGAGCTGCGCCGCGGTCCCGGAGCTGCTGCCGTCGCTCGGAGTCACCTTGACCTGGTAGCGCTCGCCCTTCTTGAGCAGGCCGCGCTCGACACGCGGTCCGGTCCAGCCGGCGACCGGAGTCCGATCGCGGATCCAGACCACCTTGTGGCTGACCGGGTCGCCGTCGGCGTCGGCGCTGGTGGAGCCGATCTTCAGCGCCACCTCGTCGCCCGAGCGCGGTTTGGGCGGCACCAGCTCGAGCTTCGGCGCGGGCGGCGGCGTGTTGGCGATGACGACCTCGGCCTGCGCCGGCGCGCCGGGCGCCTCGCCGTCGTGGGCGACGACGGCAACCGCCAGCTTGTGCCCCCGGCCCGCGACATCGGCCGCCAACTGAGCCGCGCTGCGCGACAGCGGCCGCACCACGCCGTCGACCGACCACTCGTACTGGTAGCGGATCTGGTCGCCGTCGGGGTCGAGCGCCGGCTTGTCGATGCGCACGCTCACCAGATCGCCGCTCCGCGGCTCGCGCGGCGACAGCGAGATCTTGGGTGGATCGGGCGGCGTGTTGCCGACCACGGCCGCCGCGCACGCCGACGCACCCTCGGCCTCGCCGTCGAATGGCACCACCAGCGCCTCCCAGGCCTGCCCCTTGCGCAGCAGCGTCGCCGGCACCTTAAACGGGTCGCTGAGCCCGGCGACCGGCGCGCGATCGCGCAGCCAGCGCACGCGGTAGCTCACCTTGTCGCCGTCGTCGTCACGGGACGGCTCCGCTATCTCGAGCCGGAGCGGTGCGCGCGCGCGCGGGCCATCGCCCGCGAATCCGATCCCGGGTGCACCCGGCGGGGTGTTTTTCAGGCGCACGGCAGAGGCGACCGCGATGCGCGCGCCTGGCCCCTCGCCGCGCTCCGCGAAGTCATCGCCATCCTGGACCGTGCAATGCCAGCGCTCGTCCTTGCTGGCGGTGCGCGCTGGTAGCTGCTTCTTGTCGTCGAGGTCGTCGACCCGCTTGCCATTCCGGTACCAGCGGATCCTGGTGCTGCCCTCCGGATCGTTGTCCAGATCCCGGTACTGATAGTCACAGGTCAGCGCATCGCCGGCCCGGGCGTCGGGCGGCGACACCCGGATACCCGAGAAAGTGCCGCGATTGGGGCGGGTGCGCGCGACTCGCTCGGCGTCGTGCCCAAAACCCGGCCACGCCAGCTCGGCGCCCCGGAGCGCGGTCGCGGTGGCGATGCTGAAGCCGTGCAGCTCGCCCGCAGGCGACGCGACCAGCACCTCGAACGCACCGTTGCCGTCGAGGTCGACTACCTGCGGCGACGACTTGAGGTCGCCTCCGATCTCGATCGGGAATCCCGGCAGCGGCTTGCCGTCGTGCTTGAAGGCGCGGAGCTGCCCATCGCTTACCGTCACCAGCACCTCGAGCTTGCCATCGTGATCGAGATCGGCCAGGGCCGGCGTCGAGTAGATGCGAGCGCGCGTGTCGACCGGCCAGCCCGGCAGGGCGGCGCCGGTACCGCGCAGCGCGAGCAGCTTGCCGTCGCCGCCGCCGACCACGATGTCGGCGACGCCATCGCCGTCGAGATCGCCCAGCGCCACCCCGCCGTAGATGCGGTAGCCGGTCGCGATCGGAAATCCCGGCAGAAGCTGGCCGTCGGCGTGCACTGCGTAGACGCGAAAATCCTGCGAGCCGAACACCAGGTCCCAGGCGCCGTCACCGTCGACGTCTCCGGCGGCAGCACCGCCGCTGATGGCGTACGAGGTCGAGACCGGAAATCCGGGCATGATGCGGCCCGTGCCGTCGACAAGATAGAAACGGCCATTGGGGCCACCGATCGCCAGCTCGTCGCCGCGGCGATCGGGCGCCAGGTCGACGACGGCAAGCGGCGCCGCCGACACCTTGCTGGCAGCGGGCTTGAAATCGGCGATCGGGGCGCCATTGCCGTGCAGCGCGATCAGGCGATTGTCATCGGTGGCGATGACCACGTCGAGCTTGCCGTCGCCGTTGACGTCGGCGCAGCTCGGCCCGACCGATGCCCTGGCCGTCAGCTCGCGCGGCCAGCCGGCCAGCGCCGCGCCGGTCGTCGACAGCGCGTGCAGCCGGCGGTCGGGGCCGGCCGCGATGATCTCGCGCTTGCCGTCCCCGTCGATGTCGCACAGCGCCGGCGACGACGTGTTTCGGACCTCGGTCTCGTCGTCGGCGGCGACCAGCGCGACCGGGAAGCCGGGCAGCGGCGCGCCGTTGGCGTCGAGCACCACGAGCTGGGCGCCGGCGCAGATGGCGATCTCGGGCTTGCCGTCGCCATCGATGTCGGCCACCGCCGGCGACGAGGTGTCGACCTTGCCCGGCAGCCGCACCGGAAAACCGCGCAGCTCGACGGCAGCGGCGCCGATCGCGATCGCCTGCGCGCTGCCGAGCAGCGCCAACCAGATAGCGGCGGTCCGGCCGCCAGCCTTGCCCGGGATCATGATCGCCTCCCGCTATGGTGCAAAAGAGTAACCAAACAGAAGCTGCGCCCCACCCGGGCCGGGCGCCGGGAACCGCGCGCGCTCGAGCACGGTCGCGACGCAGTGGCCGGCCTCCTCCTCGCCGAGCGTGTTGGCGTCGACCCTGGAGTCGGTCACCCGTCCCTCGGCATCGAGGACGACGCTGACCGCGACGCGGCCCCTGAGCTGCGGGTTGCGGCCGAGCGCCTCGCTGTAGCACCAGCGCACGGCTCCCAGCCGCGGCCGCACGGCGGCGGCAGCCGCGTCCGGCGCCAGCGATCCGTCGACGATCTCGGGCTCCTCCGCCGCGACCTCACCCGCCATCCGGCTCGACGCGGTGGCAGCGCCCAAAAACGCCGCGCCGAGAGCCGGCTGGCTATCAGCCGCGGGGGGGAGATCAGACCGTTCGCCGACGAGACCGACGCCGGCCAGGTGCTGCAGAACCGCGTCGAGATCGCCGCTGCGACCGCCGGCAGCCAGCAGGTCGACGATCGCGCCGTCGCCGGCGGCGGGGCCGGTGGCGCCGATGATGCGCAGGATGCCGCGGCGCTGCCCACCTCCGGCCGCATCCTCGTCCGGCGTCGGTGCCGAAGCCACGAATCGAGCCGCGGGTGCGGGCAGCTCCAAAAACGCGCTCGCCGGCGCGCCCTCGACCGTGCGCAGGCTCGCCAGCACCGTCCCGTGCACGACCAGCGACACACCGATGCAGAGCAGCAGCGGCCAGTCGAGCGCGGTCGACCAGCCGCCGCGCACCAGCGTCGGAAGCTGCGACTGAACGTGGGGAGCCGGCGGCACCACGAATTGGAACAGAAAGGTCAGGTCGCCCAGCACCACCCTGCCGCGAGCGCTCTCGGACAGCTCGACCCGGTACCCCGAGCCGGTCTGCAGCGCCAGCCCCCTGGCCTTGATGGTCTCGAAATCGAGGCTCTCGCCCTCGATGGTCAGACGGCCGCGCATCTCGTCGTCGAAACAGAGCAGGTAGCGATCGCGGACCACGTCCAGCAGCTTGAAGCTCCTGGGCAGCTCGCCGGCAGCGAGCACAAAGGTGTTCTTGGAGTCGCTGCCAACGGTGACCGGAGCGCGCCGACGCAGCAGGCGTTCGTCGAGGATGCGGCCGCCCTGGATGACGCCGATGCGCAACACCTTGTCGCTGCTCTGATCGCCCATGGCGCCCCGAGATCCTCTCGCTGCTGCCGTCGCCCCGCCCTAGCGGGTTGTCACCACTGCAAACTCGAACCGACCGTACCCGGCCTGGCCGGCGGTGTAGAGCACTTCGCTCAGCAGCCGGAACGGGACCGCGCGATCGGCCGCGACCAGCGCCACGCCGTCGAACGGGCGGTCCGGCTCGAGCTGCGCCAGGAGCCGCTCGCCGCTCGCCGCGGCGAGCAGCGCCTCGTGCAGCGGCGTGATGAAAAAGCCGTCGGCGCCATCGCGCTTGGCGTCCGCCGCCACCTGGCCGCGCCGCAGCCGCGCCACCGGCCGATCGTTGACGATCAGGTGGTCGGCGGTGATGGCGATGGTGGTGGCGTCGCTGGCCGGTTGCGCGTTGACCGCGCGCGGCAGGTCGATGCCGTTGACCGGCAACGCCAGGGGCATGCTGGCCAGACTGCGCAGCACCAGGATCAGGATGATCGCCGCCACGTCGAGCAGCGCCATCAGCGCGAGCTGCGCACCGCCTGCCGTCTCGGGCCACTGTCGACGACGATGCCTCATCATCCGACGTCCGCGCTCAGAACCACGTCCGGGAACAGAATGCCGCGGGCACGGCTTCGCCGCGCCGCATCCATGGTCTGCACCAGCACGCCGTACTCGACCTCGGGCTCGGCGCTGATGACGATGCGGTTCTCCTCCGGAAAGGCGTCCTTGATCACGATCAGCTTCCGGGTCAGCTCGGAGTAGTCGTACCCGCCGTCGGAGCGCCTGGGCACGGTCGGCCCGCGCGCGACCGTGGTGTCGGTCAAATCGGCGCCCAGCACGCGGCCGGAGGTGGCGAGATAGAACCCGCGGTCGGTGATGACGATGGTCAGGTTGACCGGCTGCCGATAGGCGGCCGGTGCGGACGCCGCCGGGCCGGCGCCGTCGCCGGCGATGCGCGGCGCCACCACCACCACCACCGACGTCGCCACCCACGCGCTGGCGAGCAGGAGCGCCGCCATCAGCAACAGCATCAGGCTGACGATCGGCGTCAGCGCAAGCGCCAGCGGCTCGTCGACTTCGAGCGCCGGTGGCTGGACAATCGGCCTGCGCGCCATCTCTTCAGCACCCCTCGCCCCGGCGGCCAGGCCGGGTCACTCGCTCTTCTCGGCCGGCTCGGCACCGCCCTTGCCGCGCGCGACGAGCAGGTTCTCGAGCCGGATCGAGTACAGGTCGATGTCGGCGACGATCTTGCGGCTGATGCCCGACAGCACCAGGTACACGAACAGGGTCGGCACCGCCACCAGCAGTCCAAACGCGGTGGTGTTCATGGCCACGGCGATGGCGCCGGTGATCTGGGCGGCGCGCTGCTCGGGCAGCGCGTCCGCGACCACGCCGAAGGCCCGGGTCAACCCCATGATGGTCCCCAGCAATCCGAGCAGGGTGGCCAGATTGGCCAGCATTACCAGCGACGGCGTGCGCTTCTGCAGCAGTGGCACCACCTCGAGGATGACCTCCTCGATGGCGTTGCGGATCTCGACCTCGCCCTTGTTGGCGCGCACCAGGCCGGCCTTGACGACTCGCGACAGGGCGGCATTGGGGGCGGCGTTGCACAGCTTGATGGCCCGATCGACATTGTTGGCCAGCACCAGCTTCTGGATCTGGGTCATGAAGGTCTGACCGTTGATGTCGTAGCGGAACAGCACCAGCACCACGCGCTCGATGCTGACCGCGAGCGCCAGCACCGACACCGCCGCGATCGGGTACATCCACGGTCCGCCATCGGAAAAAAACTTGGCAATGGCTACGAGCATCGCTCGACCTCCGGGTTCTCTGAACTGGGTCGCGGCCGGTTGCAGTCCGCCGGGTCTTCAGAACGGGTCTTTATCGACGGACTTGATGATCTTGGGCACAAAGCTGCGCTTCAGCTCGAGCCCCTCGAAGTTGAGGTTCTGGCGCTGCAACAGCAAGAAGGCCTGCGGTTTTTGCACCCGGCCTTCGATCACGAATTCGCTGAGCACGATCTTCTTGCGCTTCTGCGTCTGAGCCGCGGCCGGCCCCAGCCACAGCGCGACGATCGCCGCCGCTCCGAGCAGCGTCGCCCACCAACGCCATGCGCCCCGTCGCCCCATCGCGCCTCCGCTCACTTGCCTTCGCCGATCTTGCGCGCTTTTGCCTCTTCGAGCGCCTTCTTGCGCGCCTCTTCCTCTTCCCGCTTTCTCTTCTCTTCCTCTTCCTTCTTCTTCTTCTCTGCTTCTTCCTTCTTCTTCTGCTCCTCGATGGCGCGCTGCAGCGCCTCGGCCTCGGCCTTCTTCTTGGCCTCGAGCTCGGCCTGCTTGCGCGCGGCCTCCTCGGCCTGGCGCTTGGCCTCCTGCTCTGCCTTGAGCTTGGCCTCTGCCTCGGCCTTCTTGCGGGCCTCTTCCTCGGCCTGGCGCTTGATGGCGCGCTCCCGGTTCTTGAGCTCGCGCTGCCGCAGCCGCTCGGCCTCGGTGACGAAGCTGTCGACCTTG
>JAFGSX010000291.1 GCA_016934455.1 Deltaproteobacteria bacterium | reverse complement strand
TGCGCTCCGTCGTCGTGGTCTTGCCGGCATCGATGTGCGCCATGATCCCCAGGTTGCGGATCCGGGCGATCGCCTCGTTGCCGGTCGTTATGGCGCGTGGCTTACCCATGAACTCTTCTCGGAGCAAAACCCGATGGCCCTTTTCTAGGGTTGCTCGACCAACCCGAGTTGCACAGCCGCGCGACCACTGACGTCGCCTTCCGGCTCGATCGTCTGCCGCTGTCAAAGAGCGGTACCGCCGGGCAGGAAGCCCGCCCGGCGGGAGACTATCAAATCACCAACGGTAGTGCGCGAAGGCCTTGTTGGCCTCCGCCATCTTGTGCGTGTCCTCCCGTTTCTTGATCGCGTTGCCGCGGTTGTTGGCGGCGTCGATGATCTCGCCCGCCAGCTTCTCGGCCATGGTCTTCTCGCCGCGGCTCATCGAATACGATTTGAGCCAGCGCATGGCCAGCGCATTGCGGCGCTCGGGCCGCACCTCCACCGGCACCTGGTAGGTCGAGCCGCCGACGCGCCGGCTCTTGACCTCGAGCGCCGGCTTGACGCTCTCCATCGCCTTCTTGAAGACCTTGAGCGGCTCCTCCTTGGTCTTCTGTTCGATGATATCGAACGCGCGGTAGAGGATCTTCTCGGCGATCGACTTCTCGCCGCGTTCCATCAACACGTTGATGAACTTGGCCACGGTCCGGTCATGGAACTGCGGATCCGGGATGATCTTGCGCTTGGGGACTTCGCGACGTCGCGGCATGGTTGACCTCCCGGCCTACTTCGGGCGCTTGGTGCCGTACTTGGACCGGCCCCGGTGACGGTTGGCCACGCCGACCGCGTCGAGCGTGCCGCGGATGACGTGATAGCGCACACCCGGCAGATCCTTGACGCGGCCACCGCGGATCAACACCACCGAGTGCTCTTGCAGGTTGTGCCCCTCGCCCGGGATATAGGTGGTCACCTCGATGTGGTTGGTCAGCCGCACGCGGGCGACCTTGCGCAGCGCCGAGTTTGGCTTTTTGGGCGTGGTGGTGTAGACGCGCACGCACACGCCGCGTTTCTGCGGGCAGCACTTGAGCGCGGGCGCGCTGGTCTTGTACCGCACCCGCTCGCGCGCTCGCTTCACCAGTTGACCAATGGTCGGCATTCGTTTTTCCTCGCGTCAGACCGGCTCCGGAGCAAACCCGCGCCGGAGAGCCGCGCATTAATACGCGGCCGACCGAGGCTGTCAAGCACCGAAATCGGGCGAGAATGGCCCCCGCCAGGCCACCGCGCTCGGCCAATTTTCCCGCACCGGTTATAGAGAGCGGGGGAGATGGTGTCATGAAATATTGGATCTTGTCTCTGTTGGTGGCGATGGGTTCGGCGCTGGCGAGCGGCTGCCCGGTCGAGCAGCTTTTTCCGGACCAGGTGGCGATGGGGGTGGCGCGGCTGTCGGCGCGCAACCTGGCGACGCTGGTCTCGGCCATTTCGAACGACCGGCGCTGCGGTTTTGCCAGCGACGTGGTGCAGCGCAACGCCGCGCTCGACGGCACCGTCGGACACGACGGCGCGATCACCTTCACCGTCGACCGCTGCACCCTCGACTTCGGCAAGTCGACCACGGTCTCGACCGACTGCAACGGCGTCGCGCTGATCGCCTCGGGCGCGATCACCGTCAGCGCCACCCAGACCATCCGCGGCCACCTCACCGGCAACCCGGCGCAGCAGGTCATCCCGGCCGGCGCCGACGCGGTCGATATGGCATTGGAGGTCAACTTCGACGGCTATCAGACCCGCGCCAGCAATGCCGACAACGGGTTGTCGATCAAGAGCGGCCGGGTCCAGTTCAGGGCGCGGCCGCACCTGGCGGCGAGCGCTTCGCTCGGCGTCTGCGCCGTCGCCACCAGCGACCTGACGCTAGACGGCATTGTCTACGCCGATTGCCAAGCCGAGGTGAACCAGGGCGACAGCCGCTTCGAGACCGTGATCCCGCGCTCGAACTTCGGCCTGCAGGTCGGGCGCTGGGGAGACAAGGAGAACACGCTCTGGGGCTCGCTGACGGTGTGGGAGAGCGCCATCGGGCTGCCGACCAAGGACGACCGCGACGGGCTCGATCCCGAGTACCACCGGGCGGACTTCGAGCGATCGATGGAGTGCACCCCGGACCTGGAGCTGCCGCTCAGCTACCGCTGCGGTTCTCTCGACAACCAGCTCGCCGAGGGTGTGGCCAAGCTGGCGGTGGCCGCGTTCGGACGCGTGGTCAACGAGTTCGACGAGGACACGGTGTGCGGCTTTGCCAGCCCCGGCGTTCTCGACGCCCAGATCGTCAGCGGTGAGCTCGGCCGCGACGGCGCCAGCGTCCGCCAGGAGATCGTACAGCCGTGCGCCAGGCACTACGCCGCGCCGACTGCTATCAAGACCGACTGCAATGGGATCGTCTACATCGCCACCGGCGGCGTGGCCGCCACAGGCGTCAAGCGCGTCGACGGCATCAACACCGGCCAACGCGAGCTGCCGATCGCGCCGACCCAGGTGCAGCCGTCGCTGGTCGAGCTGACCATGGACCTCGCCGACTTCAGCTTTAGCCTCTCCAACCAGCCCTACCTGCTGCGCGTCAGCCGCGGCCGGTTGAGCGGCTCCATCAGCGTCCAGCTCGGGCTGCACACCGGCCTGCACCTGTGCATGATCAAGAGCAACGCGGCCACGATGGAGCACGTCAACCTGTCCGACGCCGAGATCGAGCTGGTCGTCGAGGGCAACACCTTCGCCCTGCACGTAGACAGCGCCGAGCTGGCCGCGGTCAGCGGCCGGGTCAAGGGACGCGAGAACGAGCTGTTCGGCCGCATCACCATCGACGGCCGCGAGTACCTGTTCGGCACCCGCGAGGCGCCGGCGGCGCTGGATCCCGACTACGATTATCCGACCTTCCTGGCATCGGACGCCTGCCTGCCCGACTACCAGCACGTCGACACCGACGACGAGTGCAGCCCCTATTTTCTGGCCGGCAACCTGGCTGCCCGCCTGCTGGTGCAGGCCGCGGGATCGGTCGCGACCATGGTCAACTCCGACAACAAGTGCGGCTTCGAGGACACCTTTGGCGTGCTGATGTGGCCCACCGACGTGCAGGGCGACGTCGGCGAGATGGGCTCGATCACCTGGCAGATCGAGAGCTGCACCGTCGGCGACGAGACCCCGGCCGCGGTGCTCGAGGACTGCCTGGGCAACGTCACCTACCAGAGCGGGAGCGCGATCGTCGACGCCACCCGGACCGTGCGCGGGGAGCGCGAATCGCAGTACCTGATCGTCGATTCGGTGATCCCGCGCGATCCGCGCGCCGTCGATCTGCACCTCGACGGCGTCACCCTGGCGCGCTTCACCTCCTACGAGCTGCGGGCCGGCAGCACCACGCCCGAGCAGAGGATCACGCTGGAGTCGGGCCAGATGTCGGGCCTGGTGCAGCCGGTTCTGGGCGAAAACGCGTCCGATCGCGGCCGCTACGACATCCCGACGCCGCTCGCCTTTATTTCCGACCTGCGCCTGACCAACGCCGCGGCCACCATCGAGCTCGACGGCAAGATACTCAAGGTGCAGATCAGCAGCGCCACCGTCCAGGCGCAGAACGGCGTGCTCGCCGGCGTCGGCAACGCCATCGATGCCACGCTGGTGGTCGACGGCCACACCGTCGAGATCGTCGACGGCGACCTGGTGCTCGACTACGCGCAGTCGACCTTTGACCAGAGCTATGCCTGCACCGAGAACCTGGTCGGCGTCTTTCCGAGCGACTAGATGCCGACCCTGCGCATCTGCAGCTTCTGCCTGCTCGCGCTGACCGCGGCCTGCCAGCCGTCGCCGCTTCCATGCCAGCGCGACGCCGACTGCGAGAGCGGCCTGTGCATCGCCGACCTCGACCGCGGCGATCGCTACTGCAGCCGCCGCTGCACCGGCGACGGCGACTGCCCGCCCGTCCAGCGCTGCGAGCTGAGGCTGACCGGCGACAGCGGCGAGCAGGGCTCGGTCCAGCTCTGCGTCGAGCGGGTGCGAGACTGCGGCGGCAGCGAGAGCTGCAACGGACTCGACGACGATTGCGACGGCGCAATCGACGACGGGTGCGCCCGCCTGGCCTGCACCGATGACGTGGCGTGCGGCGGCTACTGGCCGTGCGCGCCCGACCCCGAGGGCGATGCCGACTTCGTCTGCCAGCCGCCGCTCGGCGGCGCTGCCGCGGGCTCGCCCTGCTCCGAAGGCGGCGACTGCTACAACGGCCTGTGCGAGATCGGCCGCTGCGCCGCCATTTGCCGCCTCGACGAGCACTGCGGCAGTGGCGACCGCTGCGCGGCGCCGAGCGCACCGGGCTCGGCAACGCAGCACAACACCTGCCACCGGGCCTGCGATCAGTTCACGCCGTGCCCGGCGGGCGAGGCGTGCACGCTGCGCGCGGATCCGTTCGGTTGCCGCTGGCGGGCTGTCTGCTCACCCCAGCGCGGGATCCTGACCTACGGCAGCCACTGCCTGGCGCACGACGACTGCAACTCGGCGCTGTGCGCGGCCGGCCGCTGCACCAGACCGTGCGTCGACAGCCACGACTGCACCGGCCTCTGGGCCAATGCCGAATGCGGTTTTGTGGCGAGCAACCCGGGGCCGGCGCCGTGCGGTATCGCGGAGATCAAGGTGTGCCGTTGAGACCGCTGCTCACGGCGCTGGGAGCGTGCGGCGTCCTGGCGCTGGCGTGCCAGACCATGGCGCCGCCGGCCGGCAGCGCCCGCGCCAACCTGGACAGCTACGGCGTCACCAGCATCGAGGTGATCGCGTTTGCGGTGTCGCCGCCGCTCGACGGCAGCGATGCCGACCTGCGAATCGCGGTCGATCCGCCGCCGCCGCTGGATCTGGACGACGACCCGGGCCGCGCCGTCGACGAGCCCCCCGCTATCGCCGCCCGATACGCGCGGCGGCTGGCCGACCGGCTGCGGGCGCTGGGTTATCGCGCGACCAGCGGGGATGCGGTCGGTTCCCAGGTCCGCGAGCTGCTGCGCGACGCTGCCGCGCGCCAGATCGACGCGGTGTTGCTGGTGCGCTACCTGCCGCTGTCGCGGCTCACCACCGGTGAGCTGGAGCGGGTCGAACGGCGTCTGGTGACCCCGCAGCGCCCCTTCGAGTCCTCCTCGTACGTCACCGACCAAGTCTTCACACCCACCGAGCACCGCGGCCTGCTGCTGCTCAGCACGGTCCAGCTTTTCGACGCCCGCTCCGGAGCCCTGCTCTATCGCGGCCCGCGGCCGGCGGCGGCGCGCGGCAGCGTGCCCGACGCCAGCACCGATCTGCTGCGGTGGGGCGCCATGACCAGCGGCGCGGGCGCCGAACCGGTCGATGGCGAGGCTGTCGTCGACGCCGCGAGCGCTCTCGCCCTGGCGGGTCTGCCCGCGCGCTCCGGCTCCGGCCGGCGCACCGTCGACGAGGAGGCGGCGCGCCGGGTGGCCGCGGTCGAGGGAGTCGAGGCGGTCAGCGGCTGGCAGTTTGGCGCCTTTGGCAGCACCGGCTGGACTTCGTTTCCGCTGTCCCTGACACTCGGCCCGACGATATCGCCGGAGCTGATCGACGGCGGCGGGGCGATTCCGCTGACCAGCGGCGGCCTGCTCAGGGCCGGCGCCCACGGCGGCGGGATCGAGATCGGCCATCGCTGGCAGCGGCTGGTGGTGACCGGACGCCTGGTCGAGCGCTTTCTGCCGGGAACGGCCGCGCTCGCGTTCGTGCGCACCGACGCCGACGCGGCGCGGGCGTTTCCGGTCCGCATCGGCCCGGCGCACGACGTCGGGCTCGATCTCATGGTCGGCTACCAGCGCCTGCTGTGGCCGCACCTGGGCGTGCGCGCCGGTCTCGGGCCGGCGCTGCGCGTTCACTGGACCGCGGCGCAGGTACCGTC
>JAFGSX010000003.1 GCA_016934455.1 Deltaproteobacteria bacterium | reverse complement strand
TTCTTCGCGCTGCAGCGCAACCTGGTCGCCGGCCTGACCGCGGGGGCGGTCAAGGGGTAGCGACATCTTGGTCGTGCCGACGACCCTTGGAAGTCCCCGCAGGGGGACCGGCCACCCGTCCACCCGACAACCGAAAATTTCATTCAAAATCCGGTACCGAACGCGTGCAACGCCGACGCGAACGCCGTGAATCGCGTCGCGACGACGACGCTCGCGTTGACCGCTGAAGGAAGACGTGGTTTATCCCTCCTACGAGTCTCTGAAAGATGCTGGTGCTGCTCAACAAGCGAGACCAGGAGCGCACGCTGTACCTGTGTAAAGAGCTGCATGCGTTGGCTGCGCTCGGCTTGCTGGTCTGTGAGCTGCTGGCATCGGGCTGCAGCGGCGAGTACCGCATAAATCTTGTCTACCCCGACTCCGCCGCCTGGCAGCGGGCCGCCTCCGTCGAGCTGGTGGTAGTCGAGGGCGACCGGTGTGTGACTCTCGTGCAGGGCGGCCAGCCCGACGATCGCACGCTGGTGGCGGCGCAGGAGTTCGCCGCGGCCGACGAGCCAGCGCTCGGAAAGCTACAATACGGCACGCTGAGCTTCTTTGCCCGCGTGCGCGACGGCAACTGCGTGGCCTTTCTCGAGGGCTGCCGGGCCCAGGAGATCCAGGCGCGCGAGTCGGCGACGGTCTTTGTGAAACTGCTGCCGCGCAGCGAGCAGGGCTGCGCCTTTGACGAGCAGTGCGCGGCCGGACGCTGCGTTGCGATGGACAGCGGCGCTATCGATGCTGCCCGCGCCGACGTGGGCGGCCGTGACGTCGATAGAGATGCGGGTGTAGACGAGGCCCACGATGCGGCGCACGACGCGACCCTGGATGCCGGAGCGCACGCCGATTCCGGCAGGGACGCAGCCACCAGTAATGCCGACGTGGGCGGCCGTGACGTCGAGAGAGATGCGGGTGTAGATGAGGCACACGATGCGGCGCACGACGCAGCCCTGGATGCCGGAGCGCACGCCGATTCCGGCAGGGACGCAGCCGCCAGTAACGGTGAGAGTTGTTTTTTAGGTGGCGAGTGTGAATCTGGTAACTGTATAGATGGTTACTGCTGTAATACTGCCTGTGGAGGTGCGTGTGATCGATGTAATGTTGTAGGGTCCTTAGGAACATGTACAGATGTTAATTCAGATTGTGCCGGAACAAATGGCTCTTGCTATTGCAGTAGCGGTATCTGTCAATCTTGTAATATTTGCCAAACTTGTTCGAATTATAGTTGCATAGCATCGAGTACAAATTGGGGCGCTGGGCCGACAGGATGCATAGGATCCAATAAAAGATGTTATGATTCATCATGTGTAACTTGTGGTGGTTGGTTAGATACAGGTTATTGCTGGTATCAAGGTCCCGACTATCAAGGTGGCAGTTGCGATAGTGTTTGCAGCAGTCGTGGTGGTGTCTATAATGGAACTTGTGATTGGGTGAATGATCCGGAAGATTGTTCAACTGCTCTTCATTTTACTTTTGGAGGAACCTGTAGATACTGTAGCCGTAATTATTGGGGGCCCATAATATCGAACCCTTATATGGATGAATGGGACTGCTACTATCATAGAGATGGTCAATCAAATTGCTCAAGTGGAATAAATGGATATGAAATTTGTGCCTGTAATAAATGAAATATTCTAAGGTATAAGAATCAACATTGTTAATCTATAATCATTTGCAACGAAAATATGTTCGATAATCAATAATGAGAAAAAACAAAGATTCAGTGCTTTAGATCTTATCTAAATTTTATCTAGTCGTATTTTACTCCAACTATTTTAGCTGATTATTGTACTTCAGGTAATTTTGTTTCAACTAATCTCTTGAGAGTGGCACACCGCGCTCCAGCGCCGCAGGCGCAGGCTGTTGAGCACAACGCTGATGCTCGAGAAGGCCATCGCAGCAGCGGCCAGCGCCGGGTGCAGTGTGCGCAAGAACGACGGCAGCGCACTCCACGGAGCGAGCGCGCCCGCCGCCAGCGGGATGAGCAGCGCGTTGTAGAAAAACGCCCAGAACAGATTCTGCCGGATCGCGCGCATGGTCGCGTGCGACAGGTCGATGGCGCGTCCGACCGCCGCGAGCTGGCCGCCGACCAGGGTGACGTCGGCCGCCTCGATGGCGACGTCGGTGCCGCTGCCGATCGCGATTCCGACGTCGGCCTGGGCCAGCGCCGGAGCGTCGTTGACGCCGTCTCCGACCATGGCGACCCGCGCGCCGGCCTGCTGCAGCTCGGCCACCAGGCGCGCCTTGTGCTCGGGCAGCACACCGGCGTGCGTGGTCGCGATACCGACCTGAGCGGCGATCGCGCGCACCGCCGGCGCGCTGTCGCCGCTGACCAGCGCCACTTCGAGGCCGCGATCGCGCAGGTGTGCGACCGCCGCCGCCGACTCTGGCCGCGGTTGGTCTGCGATCGCCAGCCCGCCGACAAGCTGGCCGTCGACCCCGGCCAGCAACACGGTCGCGCCGCTCGCCGCCAGTCGCTCGACCGCGGCAGCGGCGATCGGCGTGATCGGCGGCGGTTCGAACCAGTCCGGTCGACCGACGCGCACGCTGTGACCCGCCACGAGGGCCTCGATGCCGGCGCCCGTCACCGCCGTCACCTGCGCCGGTGGCGTCGGTGCCGCTCCCCGCGCGATCGCCCCGGCGACGATGGCGCGCGCCAGGGGATGCTCCGAGCCCATCTCGGCGCAGGCCACCAGCCAGAGCGCCGACGGGTCGCCGGCGAACGGCACCCACTCGGTCAACACCGGTCGTCCGCTGGTGATGGTGCCGGTTTTATCGAGAAGCACCCGATCGACCCGAGCCAGCCGCTCGATCGCCTCCGCGTTGCGGAAAAGCACGCCGAGCTGCGCACCGCGGCCGGTGCCGACCACGACCGCGGTCGGCGTGGCGAGTCCCAGCGCGCACGGGCAGGCGACCACCAACACCGCCACCACCCGCAGCAACGCCGACACCGCATCGCCGTCGACCAGCCACCAGATCGCTCCCGTCAGCAGCGCCAGCGCGATCACCGTCGGCACGAACACCGCCGCTGCGCGGTCGGCCAACCGCTGGATCGGCGCCCGGCTGCCCTGCGCCTGCTGCACCAGGCGCACGATCTGGGCGAGCGCGGTGGCTGCGCCGACCCCGGTCACCTCGACCCTGAGCAGACCGTGCTGGTTGAGCGTACCGCCGAGCACGCGCGCTCCCGGTTGCTTGTCGACGGGCAGCGGCTCGCCAGTGAAGGCGCTCTCGTCGACAGCCGAGCTGCCCTGACGCACCACGCCGTCCACCGGGATCCGCGCGCCGGGGCGCACCAGCACCTGCTGGCCGGCCACCAGGGCCGCGACCGGCACCTGGCGCGGCTGGGCGTCGCCTTCGACCAGCAGTGCCGTGTCCGGCGTCAGGTCGAGCAGCGCGCGGATCGCGGCCGAGGTCTGGCCGCGGGCGCGCGCCTCGAGCCACTTGCCGAGCCGGATCAGGGTGACGATGAGCGCTGCGGTCTCGAAGTAGACATGGGCTCCGAGCCCCGGCGCCAGCAACACGGCCAGCGAGTAGAAGTAGGCAGTCGACGAACCGAGCGCGATCAGCAGGTCCATGTTGGCGCTGCGGTTGCGCAGTCCGCGCCAGGCCCCGAGGTAGAAGCCGGCACCGACGTAAAACTGCACCGGCGTCGCCAGCGCCCAGAACAGCCAGTCGACCCACGCCGCGTGCGCCCAGGGGCCGACCGCTCCCAGGTCTCGTGCCATGCTCAGCAGCGCCAGCGGGATCGTCAGCGCCAGCCCGATGGCAAAGGCGCGGCGCTCGCGGCGCAGATCGGCCGCGCGCCCCGCGGCCCCGGTGCTCCCTGCGGCGACCACCGCGGGCGGCGGCAGCACCGCCCGATAACCCGCGCCGGCCACCGCGTCGACCAGTGACTGCGGCGTGGCCAGGGCCGAATCGTACTCCACCGTCGCCGTCTCGGTGGCCAGGTTGACGAGCGCCGAGCGCACGCCCGGCACGCGCTTGTACAGCGCGCGCTCGACCGCGGCCACGCAATTGGCGCAGGTCATTCCGATAATCGGCAGATCGATGCGCTGGGTCGGCGACGCGGCACCGGTAGCGGGCGACGGGCTGGGCTGGGCCGTGGCCACGACTCACTCGACCGGCGGATAACCGATCTCAGCCAGCGTCGCGCGGATGGCCGACCAGCTCGCCGGCGGCCGCCAGCGCACGGTGACCAGTCTCGACGCCTCGTCTGCGCTGACCTCGGCCACACCTTCGATAGCGGCGACCTCGCGCCGGATGTGCAGGACGCAATGTTGACAGTTGATCGCCGGGACGCCGAACATTTTTTCTTCCATGGCCCGACCTCTCATGCACGCTTTCGTATAGATAGAGCGCACGCTCGGGCGCGGCAACGGCGGGTCCGGTCCAGCGCCGCCAGGGCCGAGCACTGGCCACTACCCCAAAAGATGATTTCAGACGGCAACACGGGCCGTGGCAAACTGACCAAAATCGACGAGTAGGCAATGCTGGCGGGGGAGCCGGAGTTGTGGCAGGGAGCAGGGAGGGCGTTTATTCGTCCTACAACCTCTCCCGTTCGTTTGCCTGCTCGCGCTTGTGCGCTGCAGTTGCGACGGAACGCCGATCGACGGCGCGGTGACCGGCGACGGCGGCCTACTCGACGCTGATCTTCCTGATGCTGCTGGGCTACACCTGGGTGAGCAGCCGCGTCACCCGCGACATCGAGGGGTCGCTCGAATGAGCGGGCGCAGGCACACATTCGCCGGCGACCTGGTCACCCACGCGGTGCTGATCGTGTTCACCGCGGCCACGCTCTACCCGGTGCTGTGGGTGGTGCGCATGGCTTTCACTCCGAGCCAGGCGTTCGCCATGGGGCTGTCGCCGATCCCGGAGACGATCAGCCTCGACAACTTCGTCGCGGTCGTCGGCCGCCACAACCTCGATGGCACCTGGGTCTTCGGCCACCAGCTCTACAACTCGCTGGTGATCGCGCTTTGCACGTCGCTGGTCGGCATCACGCTGTCGACTACCGCGGCGTACGCGATGAGCCGGTTCCGCTTTCCGGGCCGGCAGCTCTCGCTCTCGGGCCTGCTCGTCACGCAGATGTTCCCGGGCACCATGATGATGATCCCGCTCTACATCCTGCTCGACAAGATGGGTTTGCTCGACCACCAGCTCGGCCTGATCCTGGTCTACGCGACAACGGCGGTGCCTTTTTGCACCTGGAGCCTCAAGGGCTACTTCGCGGCGGGCGCGATCGTGGTCTCGATCCCGGTGATGGCGCTGTTCTTCGCGCTGCAGCGCAACCTGGTCGCCGGCCTGACCGCGGGGGCGGTCAAGGGGTAGGAGCCGCCGTCGATCTGCTGGCCTTGCCGGTCGAAGTCCGTGCCTGTGAAGTCCGTGCCTGTCGCGCGCTTCCAGGAGATGTGGTATAAAAATGCATTTTCGCATCTGAGGCGGAGACAATAAATGGTCGTTTTGAAAACGCGGGACGCAGCATTGCGGGAACTTGGACGTCTCTCGACAGATACTCTGGTGCCCAATAACGTCCGCACGGAGGCAAAATCCAAGGCCGAGGCGCTGCAAAACGCTCGCGACACCGCCATCGACTTTGCCGAGCTGTCGACGTGGATTGAAGCGGCTCGAAAAAAGGCGACCCAGGGTCCGGACACTGGGATCGTCAGCAGGCGCTCCGAGGCTCCCTCCCCCGCCATGCGGTTGAGGACAAGCGAAGCCCGCCGCAATTATCCCATGATGTACCTAGTAGCCAAGAAAGACGATGGTGGCCGTTCTCTGATCCCGCACGAGGCGATCGAAGCTCTTGAAGAGATCGAAAAGAAGCACAAGGCGAGCCTGCGCAGGCTGCCGACTTCGGAGCTGGGCAACGCCATGTTCGATGGGCAGGCGGTCTACAGCGTCAAGCCGAGCCTTTTGCCGAGAGTCGAGGCCGTCGTCGCCAAGTACCCCCAGCTATCGATAATACCGTTGAGCGAAATGCTTCGGCCAACCGGCGTGCCCGCCGTGTACGACGACGCGATCTTGGCAGCCCTCCAAGGCGATGCCTCGCCGGCCAAGACGCTGGCATTGCGATCGGTGCACGCCGCGCTCACCGGACAGGCGGACGCCGGCATTCCCACCGACGCCTCGAAACGCGATGCCATCGGCGACGCCGTCTACAGCGCCATGCATGATTACGTAAAACTCTTCAATGCCACCTTGCTCGAAGCATCGCGCGTGCGGCGTGAGGAACTGCTGGCCGGGGGGAGAGATATCGCTGGCCAGAGACCCGATGCCGGCGGCGGCTCTCCGACCTCCGATCAGATCGGCGAGATCTTCGGCGCGTATCTGGGCGCCTCGGAGCTTGCCATCGACGAGCTGCGCAAAGCGGGTGGCACAGTGGACCTGCTCGCGGCGCGCGACCTCGTGCTGATGTCGGCCGAGGTGCTCGAGAAGCTCGGCACGCCGCGCACTCAGGCGCTCCTGTTTCAGGTCATACCGCAAGGCGATGGCGTCATCCTGGCCTCGCTGGCGCAGCGACCAGCGGCGGTGCAGGCCTGCATCGACGCAGCCATTGCCATTGCCAAGTCGCGCCTCGATCAAACCGCCATCGCCCTGCAGCAAGACCCTGACCAGCGGCCGGATGACTGGCGCGGCATGACGCACAGCGGCGGATACGAGAACCTGCCGGGATCCGTGAATAGGCAAAACCACTACCAGTGGAGCAAGGATTACCCCTTTGATGACCTGCCGACCCAGCCGCTCGCGTTTTTGGGCACCGAGCACTCCGCGGCGATGCGCCAGGCTCTCACCGATTTCCTGCTCTACGCAGACGCCGGGCTGCCCAAGCTCCTCGATCTGCACCAGGAGCAGTATCTGGCCAAGGAAACCAAGAACGACGCCCGCAGCGTCGACAACTGGCTCAAGTCGGTGCCGGAAGACCAACGCGCAGCAAAACGCGCCGAATGGTTGCAGGATCTGAAAGACCAGGCGCTCGAACGCTATCACAAGCAAGAAAAGCTGACCTGTCAGCTCGACGTCACTGACCTGATCAATGCCCTGGCTTGGTACGGCTTGGCAAACGAGCAGGTCTACTCCGAGACGCGTGCCTTCACCGAGATCGCCGGCCTCTTCGACGACGTGCTCGCCAAGGTGAAGACGCCTCAGATGCACCGCCTGCTAGCCGATGCAGCGCTGTCGACGCTGGCGCGCTATGCCGAGCGGAAAAAAACGAACTCCGAATCCGAAGCCGCGGCTGTGCAACTGCGGCAGCGCCTCGCGACTCCGGGGCCCGACGCCGAGGTGCACCTCCTTGTCGCGGCGCGCTTCGCCGAGCAGGGGGGTGCACCAGATGTCCGCAGGCTTGATGAGGGGTTGCAGCACGCCAGCGACGACGTCCAGCGCGCGGCCATCACCGCAGTCACCGCTCTGATCGACAAAGGCCGCGGCGCCGAGATCAGGGCGCTCGTGCCGACCCTCGAGCAGCTTCTCACCTCCGGCATCAGCATCTGGACCAAGCTCGATGCGGCAACGGCGCTGGGCGCCTACGACCCCGGACAACCGCAGGCCGTGGCACTGGCGACGGCGATCTTTCTGCCCGACGTGAGCACCGAGCGCGTCGGTGCGCAATTTTCGACACCCAAGAACCACGTCATGCGGTGCAAAGCAGCCAAGGCGCTGGCGGCGCACGGCCCGCAGGCGGCCTCGGCGCTGCCGGCGCTGGACGCGGCGGTCGCCGTGGGCGAGAAGGCCAAAGACGCGCTTGCCGTGCTCGAGGAAAAAAGCAAGGCGGCTGCGGACGCCCACCAGACGTTCGAGCTGTTGAAGGATCCCACGGCGCTCACGGCCGTCCAGAAAGCGCTCGAAGCCGGCGCCTGGAGAACGGAGACGCCATCTCGCCTGGAGAATTCGGCGGCTCGCGTTCTGCGCTACCTTGCCGATCCCACGGCCAAGGAATTTGCCAATATACCGAGCTATTCGAGCGATCGCCCGAATCCCCTGGGCGCACTCACCGAGTTCGTCAAGATCGGGTCGGAGGCCGCGGCGGCTGCCAGGATTATCCGGGGCTGACCGCCTTGAGATAGCACCGACGTGGGGGCCCCGTGGAGCTGACCGGCGATCGAAAAACACGTTCGCCAATTGTCCTGAGCATTGGATAATTCCCTTGCTGCAGGGAGGCGGCGAGCCTCGGGGGCCGCCTCTGCGACCAGTTTGTCTTGCGGAGGATCCCGTGCCAGTCACCAGCACCACCGCACCGCGGCCGACCACGACCACTCCGGGCACCACCGCCACCGGCTCCACCACCGC
>JAFGSX010000290.1 GCA_016934455.1 Deltaproteobacteria bacterium | reverse complement strand
CTGACTCACCTGCTGGCAAGCCAGGGCGACGCGCTGCCGCTCGAGCTGGTGGTGGCGGTGGTGACCAAGACCCTGGACGGCCTGGCGCGCGCGCATCTGGCCTCCATGGCCGAGAGCGGGCCGACGCTTTCGCACGGCGATCTGTCACCCGCGCACATCCTGATCACGGTCGACGGCGATCCGATGATCATCAGCTACGAGACGCCGCGCGGAGCGAGGCCGATGCTGCCGGTGCCTGCCAGCCTCGACATCTCGGTGCCAGCGGCGATTCTTTACAGCCACCTGCAGAGGCAGACGGGCGAGACCGAGATCCACACCGAGGTCGGAGAGCAGCGGCGGCGCCTGGTCGAGGCGCTGGAGCCGATCGTGCGCCGCGGCCTCGGGCTCGACGCCAAGCGCGCTTACCGCGCGCCGGGCGATCTGCGCGATGCGCTGCGCGGTTGTCTCGATTTTGCACGCTTTCCGCTCGACACGGGCCTGCTGGCGGTGGCGCTGGATCGGCTGTCCGAGGTGCGCAAGCGCGAGGATTCGCTGACCGAGACCGCGCAGTCGCCGCTGCCGGAGACGCCGTTGCACCTGCCACCGGAGCCCGCCGCGCCGACCCGCACCCGCAGCCATCCGGGCCTGGCCGCGCTCGACGTGGGGATTCCGGGTGACCTGCTGCCGCCGGGCCTGCCGTTCGCCGGCGACGCCTCGGGCCCCAAGGACAAGCCGATCCCGATGCCGATCGACTTCGGCGCGCCCACCTCTGAACCGGCCCGGCGCTCCGACCTGCGGATGGCCCATCCGCTGCCCCGCCTCGAGGTGCGCGACGGCAACGAGGCGTTGCCGGAAGAGGCGGTGCGCATGTTCAACGACCTGTACGCCGAGATCCTCGACCCCTTCGACGACCGGTCGGCGGAGTTCGCTTTCGAGCACGCAGCCGATCCGTTCGGGTTCGATATCAGCTCGGACCCGGGCGTGATCGAGGGCGAGCGCTCGCGCATGCAACAGCGCATCGGCAACGTGCTGGTCGACCTGGGCTTCTGCAGCTTCGGCGACGTGCGGCGGGCGCTCAATCGCCAGGGCCGCGGCCACGTCCGGCTGGGCGAGTTCCTGATCATGGAGGGCGTGATCAACGAGGATCAGCTCGTGCAGGCGCTGGCTGTCCTGCACGACGCGCGCGCCGCGACGCCGGAGCAGGTGGCCCAGCTCAAGCCCGAGCCCGACGCGCTGGCGGCTCTGCCGGCGACCTTTGTCGCCGCGCACCGCTTGGTGCCGCTGGCGATCGACCGGGGCGCGATGCTCGCCTACCTGCTGGTGGTCGATCCGTCGGACAGCCAGACCATCACCGAGGCGCGCGTGCTGCTCAACGTCAACGAGATCAAGCTCGCCGTCTCCAACCGCGATGCGGTCGACCAACTGATCGGCAGGCTGTACGCGACCCGCATCCGGACCGAGGTCTCGTCGTCGAAGGCGACTGTCATGTTGGTCGGGAGCGACGAGGCCCAGCTCCGGCCTTTTGCGCACCGCCTGCGCGCCGAGCGCTTCGTGGTCGAGGAGGTGACCACCACGGCGCGGGCGGCGCGCGCTCTCGAGGTGACCATTCCGGCGGCGCTGATCGTCTGCGTCGCCGATCCGGCCGAGGGAGTCCAGCTCCTGCGCTCGTTTCGCGAGCGTCCCAAGGCGCAGGGCGCCTATGCCGCGCTGGTGAGCGACAGCCTGGCGTCGCTGCTGCCGGTGGCCGAGGAGCTGCGCGTCGACCTGGTGCCGCTGCCCTTGCGCATCGACTACATCGTGTCCAAGATCCGCCGCTCGCTGGCCGAGAGGCAGAGCAGCGAGCAGCTACAGGTACCCTCGGACGGCGTCTCGGGCTCGCTCGACAGCATGAACCTGATCGAGCTGGCCCAGATCCTGCGCCTGGGGCGCAAGACCGCGGCGGTGGCGATCCGGTCGGCCGAGGGCGAGGGGCGCTTCGTGATGCGCGAGGGCAACCTCTACCACGCCGAGTATCTCGGCCAGGTCGGCGACGAGGCGTTCATGGAGCTGTGCAGCGTCGGCAACGGCAGCTTCGCTGTCACCTACAGCGATGTTCCCGGGATCCGGCGCACGGTCTTCGACTCGACCGAGGCCCTGCTCATCGAGGCGGCCCGGCGTAGCTGGTTCTCGGAGGACGACGGCGGCGAGACCTGACCCGCGGCTGGCCGCCAAAAGAGCCGTCCTGTCAATAATAGTGTCGTGCGTGCCTAGACCTTGGGCGAGGAGGAGGGTGCCATGCCGCGGGTGACCGACGCCAACATTCGCCTTTTGGTGCAGCAGCTTGCCCAGGATGGAGTCATCGATCGCAAGGACGTCGACCAGTTGGTCGATGCCGCGCTCAACGACAAGATCCTGTCGGACACCGAGCGCAAGGACCTGCGCCAGGTGCTGACCAGCCTTGGCGACAAGTTCGACTGCGCCGAGACCAGGCAGCGGCTCAAGTCCTTCTTGGCGATCACCAACGCCGGCCTGCGCAATCTGTCGCACCAGCTCGAGCGAGACGACGGCGTCATCGACATCGAGGACGCCGGCAAGCTGGTCGACCTGGCCAACAAGGATGGATCGATCTCCGGCCGCGAGAGGTACTCGCTGCGCGCGATCATGGTAAGCAGCAAGCTCACCGACGACGCGCGCGCCCGGCTCGCCGCCGCCGTGGACGGCGTGGCGCCGACCCCGCCGACCCCGCCGCCGACGCCGCCGGTCGACACCCCGATCGATCTCAACCTGCCGCCGGTGGCAGGGCAGAAGTACACGCTGTCGCCGGCCGGCCACCTGGTGACGGGCAGCGGCAGCCCGGCGCGCTACGACGAGCAGGGAGCGATCTCGATCTACCGCGCCGCCGACGCGCTGGCGCGCGCGGACGGGGTGCCGCTGGCCAGCGTGCCGACCGCGGTCAAGGAGAAGATGCTAGAGCACCTGCAGCGGGCCTTTGACGCCGGTCGCGAGACCGATCCGCTGCCGCGGGTGTCCAAGCAGCGCATGCGCTCGGGCGCGGCGACCACGCTGCTCTGCCTGATCGAGGGCTGCCAGGCGGCGGAGGCCCCTGTGCGCCAGCGCGCGCTCGATCTCTACTTCAAGCAGGCGTTGGCCGAGCCGCTGTCCGGCCTGCGCGCCTCGATGTGCTTCAACCTCGAACGGCTCGAGGGCGCGCTCGACGCCGCGGACCGGACGCGGTTGCAGCAGCTTCGCGACGCGGTGATCCCGAAGCAGCCGCCCTATGACAAGTGGTTCGCCGACGGCAAGCGCGAGATCAAGGTCAAGCACTATGCCCACGCCGAGTGCTGGCAGTACGGTGCCAATCCGATCGACCGCTACACCGGCCGCGGCTACCAGTTGGTCGAGAAGCACGAGGACGAGAAGCCGCCGCGCTGGGTGCTGAGCAAGACCAACAGCGCCGCCGCCGGCGGCCCGATCTCGATGCAGGTCGAGGTCTACCAGACGCACGACGGCATCTTCTCGGCGATGGACGACCCCGACGTGAACATGATCCTGTACACCGGTCACTCCAACCTGGGCGGCAACGTGTCCGAGGAGCTGCGCCTCGGCAGCGAGCAGAAGGGCGAGAAGCTGGTGCTGCTGGCGATGTGCCGGGGCAAGCAGAACATGTACGAGGTGGCCAACAAGTACCCGAACTGCGGCTTTGTCACCACCGACAACCCGTCGTCGTTCTCGTCGGTGATGCCGGTGGCGATCGGGTTGACCGAGGGCGTGCTCAACCAGCGCGACTACGTCGGCATCAGGGAAGCCACCCAGGACATCTGGGACAGCGGCGGCAAGAACAATTACTTCTACCCGCACGAGGCGCGGCGCTACGCGCTGTACGATCAGGACCGCGACGGCGTCATCGACGGTCGCAACAGCACGGTCGACCGCCTGTTCCACGTCGACCTCAAGCTGCCGCCCGGCACCAAGGTCGACCTCGTGGCGCGGGCCAACGACTACCAGGTCGAGGATCTCGACGGCACCAAGGTGCAGCACGCGGTGCAGTTTCTCAATACTCTGATGACCTACCACGTCGACCACGGCAACCACACCTCGGCCTTCAAGCACGGCGACATGGACTGCTTTCTCTCCAAGGGCTGGTTCGATGGCCCGACCGATAAGCTGGTCAAGCTCGATCAGGTGACGGTCAACGGCAAGCCGATGCTCGAGGTCCGCGTCAACAAGGCGCTGGCCGATCAGTCCTGGTTCAGCCTGGGCACGCTGCTCAACTTCGAGGTCTGCCGCGAGCTGCTCAGGCAGCGCGCCGGCGGCACGCTCAGCGCCGAGGACGAGGCGCGCGCCGCCCTCTTCGCCGGCGAGTACCTCTGCTACATGTACTGCTCGTTCAACGAGGCCGCGGCGGCGGTGCGGGGCATCGGCCGCTACTGCCAGCACCTGCATGACCTCGATTTCCGGTCGCTGTACCAGGCGATCGAGAGCGACGGCCACGGCTACGTCACCGACAAGCAGATGCAGGCCCTGCTGCAGACCAACGGCTGATCGAGCCCTTCGCACACCCCGGTCGATCGCCGCGCCGTTCTCGCCGGTCGCAGGCCGCGCCCCGTGCTATATTTTTATTGAGGAGCGATGGCGGTGAAGATCCAGGGCGCCAACGTCAATCTCAACACCACGACCTTCGGATCGACGGTCGGTCAGGCCCGGCAGGTCGGCAAGCCGCAGCCGCTGGGCACCATCCTGTTCGGCAAGGTGGCGCCCAAGAAGCTCGACGCGCGCGATTTTCCGCACCTGAAGAAGGCGCTGCAGAAGGCGCGGGCCATGAAGCGCAAGCTGGCTTTTCTGGCCGGCGACGACGACGATGAGTACGAGCTGCAGCTTGCCGAGCACGAGCTGGCCATGATCGACGAGGAGGGCACGATCTTCGTCGGCAAGGAGTTTCTGGAGCGGTTCGGCGAGGACGAGGAGATCCTGGCCGGTGTGCTCGGCCACGAGGTCGGGCACCGGCCCAAGACCTGGCCCATGCTCCCGGGCGACGTCCGGATCAGCCCGGACCAGCGCCACCAGTTGAGCCGCGAGGAGGAGGGCAAGGCCGACTGGTTCGCCGGTCGCGCGCTGGCCGAGCTGGGCTATTCGCCGGAACGGGTGTGCGCGCTGCTGGTCGCTCTCGACGGGCGCGGCAACCCGAGCAAGGACTACTACCCGGTCGCCACCCGCGTCTCGATCATCCACGAGGCGCACGCTTCGCAGAGCCGGCGGCGGGAGACGCTGCGCGCGATGTTTCCCGGAGCCGCCAGGTGGCGTGGCGCGCGCGCTCTCATCGCTGACGACGTTTAATCCGCTCATTTGACTTGAATCGACTTCCGGTGGTGACCCGCCGTTCAGTCCAGCCGCTCAAAGTGGTATGTGTCTGTACAAGAGGTGGACCATGCTGCGGATCGGATGGGTGCTGTTGGCGCTGGCGATCGCCGGTGGCGGCTGCGACTGCGGCCGGGTGCTCTTTGGCGACAAAGACGGCGGCGCCGGGGACCGCCAGATCTCATTCACCGACGGCGGCAGCGCCGACGCCGGCAACGCGAGCTGCGTCGACAGCGACGGCGACGGCTATGGCCCGGGCTGTTCGCTGGGACCGGACTGCGACCCGGACGACCGCGCCGTGCACCCGGGAGCGGTCGAGATCTGCGGCGACGGTGTCGACAACGATTGCGATCCCGCGACCACCGACAGCGTCGGCTGCGAGACCCCCTACGGCGCCACCCGCGAGTGCTACAGCGGCCCGCCGGGCAGCGCGCAACACCCGCCTTGCCACCAGGGTATCCAGCGCATGGGCAGCGACGGGCAGTGGGGGCCGTGCCAGGGCGAGGAGGTGCCGGCCGCGGGCGAGCTGCCGCGCGAGGTGAGCTGCGATGGCGTCGACAACGACTGCGACGGTGTCGTCGACGGCAGCGACATCGACGGCGACGGCCACGCCGATGTCACGCTGCTCAACGCCTGCGGGGCGTGCGGCGCGCTGCCGGCCGAGATCTGCTACAACGGCCTCGACGACGACTGCGACAATCAGCTCGACGAGGCGGACGCCTCGTGCGAGTGCGATCCCAACTGCGCCTTCGATGGCAACGAGGTGCGCTGCCATCCACCGATCAACCAGCCTTGCTACACCGGCCTGCCGTCGACCGCTGGCCAGGGGATATGCCAGCAGGGCCTGCACGACTGCTCGTGGGATGCCGCCAGCGGGCGCTGGATCTGGAGCGAGTGCCGCGACCAGCGGCTGCCGGCGGCGGCGGAGAGCTGCGGCAACAACCAGGATGACGACTGCGACGGCCTGGTCGACGAGGGCTGCAATCCGGCCTGCACACCGACGAGCGAGGTCTGCGACGGCATCGACAACGACTGCGACCAGGTGGTCGACGAAGGTGTGCTCAACGCCTGCGGGTACTGCGGCGCGGCCCCGGAGGAGTACTGCGGCGACGGTCTGGACAACGACTGCGACGGCCGGGTCGACGAGGTGGAGGCGGGCTGCGTCTGCGTCGGCGGCGACAGCCAGGCCTGCTACACCGGGCCGCCGCTGAGCCGCGGCCTGGGCGAGTGCCAGGACGGGCTGCAGGACTGCAGCCCGGGCGAGCAGGGCTACTGGGGTCCCTGCGTCGGCGACCGGCTGCCGTCCCCCGAGATCTGCGGCGACGGTCTGGACAACGACTGCGACGATCTCGTCGACGAGGGCTGCCTGTGCCAGGACGGCCAGCTCCGGACCTGCGGGACCGACGTCGGCGAGTGCAGCCAGGGCAACGAGCTCTGTCGCGGCGGGCAGTGGGGCCCCTGCAGCGGGCAGGGGCCGGTGACCGAGCGCTGCGACGGGCTGGACAACGATTGCGACGGATTGGTCGACGAGGGCGTGCTCAACGCCTGCGGTCTCTGTCCCGATCGGGGCCTGCCCTGCTGGGGCCAGAGCTACTCGTTCCCGCAGGACTTCGGTGGCGGCACTGCCAACGGCGTCAGCACGGCGTCGCAGAATCCCGGCTTCCCGGAGGCCTGCCGCACCGGGGGCGCGGTCTGCCTCGACTCGACGGTCTCGAGCAGCCACTTCATGTGGCTGGCCGGAACCACCCAGTGGTGGGAGCACCCGACCACCTGCGGGACCATCGACACCGCGCTCGCCAACGGCTGCTACGACACCGTGATCAAGCTGGACACGCGCACCGGGGCGGTGGTCGGGACCTACTCCTCTTGGGGCTGGAGCCCGTCGCGGACCGCGGTCAATCCCAATGACAACTCGGTCTGGGTCGGCAACCGCGGCTGCCGCGACAATCTCAGCGATTGCCGCGGCGACGACCCGCGCGCCGGCAACGTGACGCACCTGGACGTCGACGGCAATCTCATATGTCGCGCCTACATCGGCGACCCGGCGCAGGCCGCGACCAGCGGTCGCGTCGGAGTGCGCGCGGTGACTCTCGACGCCGAGGGCGATGCCTGGGCCGGCATGTGGAGCCAGGCCAAGCTCTACAAGATCGACAGCCACATCGTCGATCCGCCGGGCGCCGACGGCGTCCCGCGCTGCCGCGTCGTCGCCGACCGCACGGTCAACCTGGCCGACGCGCACGGCACCAGCCGCGCCTACGGCGCCGCCGTCGACAGCCAGGGCTTCCTCTGGATCGCGACCCTCGGCGACGGCGCCTCGAACGAGATCCCGGTGCCAGTGCGCAAGATCGACACCGGCACCGGCGCCATCGTCGCCACCGTGAGCTGGGGCACCGGCCCCGGCCAGATCCAGTGCAGCGGCGCCGCGACCCCCTTCAGCGCCATCACCTACGGCATCGCGGTCGACGGCAGCGGCAACGCCTGGTACGGCCTGTGGCAGGACGGCCTGCACGGCGTCATCCGGGTCTACGCGGCTGGCACCGCCTGTCACTATTTTGGCAACAGTCGAACGGGCCACCGGTCGCGCGGCGTCGCCATCGACGCGAACGGCGAGGTCTGGGTCGCCAACTGGACCGACAACACGATCTCGAAGTACGCATCCACCGGCACCCACCTGGTCACGGTGCCGGTCGACGACGGGGTGCAGGGCGCCAGCGGGCCGCTCGGCATGGGGGTGGACGCCGACAACAACATCTGGGCCATCGACTATGGCAGCGGGCACGCCTCCAAGTTCGATTCGGCCGGCACGCTGATCGCCGTCTACCCGGTGCCGGCGCTGACCGGAGGCCTCGTCACTCCCTACACTTACTCGGACTTCACCGGGCTGCAGAACCGCCTGATAACCAACCGCAACGGCTCGTGGACGATCGATTTCGACTCCGGCTATGCCAACGCTCACTGGCGCCGCATCGACTGGCAGGGGCTGTGCACGCCGCCGGTGACGACGATCGCGGTGCGCGCCAAGAGCGCGGCCACGCAGTCTGGCCTCGACTCGTCCGCCAACCTCTGGACCGACGAGATCGCGCACGCCAGCCCGCCGCCACCGCCGCCGGCCGACATCACCGGCCTGGTGCCGGACAACCGCTGGCTGCGGGTGCAGGTGTTGCTGCGGACGCAGGATCCCAATCAGACTCCGGTCGTGCAGGGGATCACGGTGGGCTGGGAGTACTGACGCGCCGAGGGGCCGCGCATGAGGCGTCGACCTCCACCGCCGCCCGCCACCCCTCGGCGCCGCCGCGTTCCTCGCGATCGGACGGCGGGCGCGATGGGCGATCGGTTCCGGCTGCACCCGCTGGCGCGCGCCTGGCTCGATGCGGAAGACCTGGACCGGATGCCAGCGGTCGCCGCTACGGGCTCGAGCTGGGATGCCTTCGTCGTGGACAAGATGTGCCTGGACGGCGTCGTCGACGTCGGCGGGGTGATGGTCGATCGGGCATTGTTCGCGCAGCGCTGGGCGTGCGTGCCCGATCGCTGTGCGCCGCGGCCCGGACGGGGGCGCTGGCGAAGCTGCTGCGCCGACGCGGTGGTCGGGTTGACCGCGGCCGAGAAGGAGCGGCTGGCGCGGCACGGCGCGGCCGTCGAGCGCATTGGCGGGTGCCGCGTGCAGCTCGACGCCAGCGGCGCCTTTGTGGCGCAGGTCGAAGATCGCTGCGCCTTTGCCCGGATCGATGGCGCGGGCGCGATCCGCTGCGCGCTGCGGCGGGTGGCGGCCGACCTGCACCTCGACCGCAGTCTGCTGCAGCCGATCGCGTGCCGGGTCTTTCCGCTGGTGCTGTTCGCGCTGGGACCCGAGACGGTCGTCGTCACCGTGCTCAACCGGCGCAACCACCGCCGGCTGGGGGCGTGCGCGCCGACGCGCTATCCGTGTTTGGCCGACGCGACGCTGCCGTTGCTGTGCGAGGCGATGGCGGCCGATCTCGACTGGCTGTTCGGCGCCGGTTTCGCGGCGGCGCTGCGGCGGCGCGCCCGTCGTTCCCGCTGACTCAGCCGACCTCGCCGCGGGCGCTCTTGACGAGCGCTTCCTGTTCGCTGAGCTGGCCGTAACGCAGGGCGAGCTGCCGGCACTGGACGATCTCGCCCTCGTCCTTCTTGGGCAACCAGCGGCTCAGCGCCAGATGGACCTGCGTAAGGATCCAGGGATCTCCCAGCTCCTCGGCCTGCGCGCGCGCCGCGGCCAGCAGCTTGATGGTCTCACCGCGCTGACCGGGGGCGGTCAGGTACTCGACCTGCGCGAGCATGGCGCCCACCTCGCGCCAGGACAGGCCGGCGCCCTGGGCCGCCGCCCGCGCCTTCTCGACCGCCACCTTGGCCAGGTCCGGCCGCTGCGCGGTCTGATAGAACCGCCCCATGCGCAGACAATGCTCGACGATCAGTTCCTGTCGCGCCTCCGCGGCCTCGCCCGGCTGCAGCGGCGCGCTGGCGAAGATCTGCAGCGCCTCGCGGGTCAGGTCCACGGCCTCGGCGAGCTGGCCGACCGCGTCGAACATCGCGGCGCGCTCGACCTGGAGCAGGGCGCGTACGACCGGGTTGGGCTCGATCGGGAGGGTCTGTGTCGCCAGGTCGAGCGTCGCCCGCGCCTCCTCCGGCTGGCCGTTGGCGATCTGTGCCCGGGCGCGGCTGCAGAGCGCCTGGATCGCCTCGTGCGGAGCCAGCTTGGGCGGGATCCTCTGCAGCAGGGGGGAGACCAGCGCGCTGGCCCGGCCCGGCGAGTCAGGCAGCATGCTATCCGTGGCCACCGCGCATAGCTGGTAGAGCTGGGCGGCCTGCTCGGCGGCGACGTCGGCGTTAGGCTGCAACCGGGCCAGCCCGAGCCCGAGCGCCACCTCGAACAGCTCGTTGGCGATCTCGAGCGCTCCCTGTTGCATGAGGGTGCGGGCTGCTTCCGCGACCAACTCGAAGGCCTGGTCGGTGGCGCCGGCGGCCAGCAGGTGGCGGGTAGCCAGCTCGGTCGAGAGCGCAGGTGTGAACTCGCCGGCCTGGCGGTAGGCCTTGGCGAGGGCCAAATGGATATGCTTGGCCCGCGCCGGGTCGACGCTCTCGACGATGGACAACCGGCTATAGGACTGCCGGAAGAACTGGATCTCGGACGACCCGGCCAGGTTCGCCAGCAGCCCGCAGCCGAGGGCGCTGTCGATCGCGATCCTGCCGTCGAATTCCTTCTCGGCGCCGGCCGCGGTGATCAGCCCCTGCGAGAACACCATCCCGGACAGGGCGCCGATCTTGACCGTCTCTCGCGCAGCGTTGGAGAGCATGTTGAGGCGCGTCTCGACAAATCTGCGGGCCGAGGGCGAACGGTAGTCCTGCTCGCCGCCGAGCAGCCTCCACTCGATGCCGTCAAAGCGCAGCAGCTTGGCATCCAGCAGAGAGCGCATGGTGTCGGTCACCAGCAAGGGATTGCCGTGCGCGTCCCCGCGCAGCCCTCGCTCCAGGGGAGGGGGCAAAAATCCCGAGGAGAGGAAGCAACTGCCGAGGTGCACCACATCTGAGCCGTCGAGCGCACCCAGGCTGAGGATCTCGCCCGGTGGAAACCAGGTCTCGCAGGATCCGGGAGTGGCCGCTCCGATCACGGCCAGCCGGCTTTCGCCCAGATGCTCGACCAGCGTGCGCAGGAGCTTGATGGTGCCGGCATCCGCCGCCTGCAGGTCGTCGGCGGTCAGGCAGAGCGGGACATGCTGCGCTACCAGCCACAGGAAGTAGCGCAACGCGGTCTCCATGCGCCGGCGGTGAACCGCCGGGTCGCTCGACAGCTCGTACGCTGTGCCGTCGAGGAGCTGCGACAGGCGGCGCTGCAGCGGCGTCGACAGCGTCAGCCGGGTGACCCAGCCGGTGGCGGTGGCGACGCTCGCGCGATGGATCTCCTCCGCGCCGCGCGGCTCCTCGGACAGGCGACCGCAGATCCCGATCACCCACTGCCTGAACAGATCGAGCCCGATCGGCACCCCGAAGCGCGTGGCCCAGGCGTGCACTGCCAGGAAGTCCATCTCGCGTGCCGCCGCCGCCACTTCCGTGAGCAGGCGAGACTTGCCAAAGCCGTTCGCGGCCACGATCAGCATGCGCCGCGCCTGGCCTTCGAGCGCGCCGTAGAGCGCCGCCTGCAGGACCTTCATTTCGCGCGAGCGCCCGGCCAAGGGCGCCTCCTGGTAATGGCTGTCCAGCGCCGCCAGCGTGCGCTCCAGCTCGACCGGGTTGTCCGCGCCGTCCCCGCTGTCCTCGAAATCGATCATGCGCTGGCCGCCCTCGAGCCGGGCTCGCGGCCGGGCCTCGTCTCTTGCCTCAGGGCGCGCCCCGGGCTCGCCGCGCGCCAGCTTGTCGGCGTCGAGCATCCTGGCGTCGCCCGTGCTGGGGCCGGTGACCGCCGCGCGGCCGCGGCTCGACAGCTCGGCGCCGTCGTACTGCACGGTGTGGGTGGCGGCTGGACCGTCGTCCAGCAGCGGGGCCCCGCACAGCGCGCAGTACTTTTCGCCCCGCGGCTGCTCGCCGCCGCAGGCATGGCAGACGATGGTCTTTTTGCGGGTCGGCGGCGGGGTCGGGCGCGCTGTCTCCGTCGCTGGCGGCGGCGCGTCGCCGGCGAGGACCGGCGTGCCGCACTTGCGACAGAACTTGGCCGTGGGCGGCAGCGCGGTGCCGCAGGACATGCAGTAGGTGACCGCGTCGGGGCTCGCTTCGGACGGGGCGGCAGCCGGCACCGGCTGCAGCGCCTCCGGCTCGAGCGCGAACGGCGGTTCCTCGGCCGGCACCGGCTGCAGCGCCTCCGGCTCGAGCGCG
>JAFGSX010000289.1 GCA_016934455.1 Deltaproteobacteria bacterium | reverse complement strand
GGAGCATCGACAGCAGCGGCGACATCTATCCATGCCCGGTGATGCGCGGCATGGAGCAGCACCGCTGCGGCAGCATCGGCGAGACCGATCCCGCCGCGCTGGCGCCGCGGCGTTTGCTGCGCGAGCCGTGCCCGAGCTGCGACCTGTTTGGCATGTGCGGCGGCCGCTGTCTGTACTCGCACTGGCACAACGCCTGGGGGCCGGTCGGCTTTGCGCTGGTGTGCCAGAGCATCCGTCACCTGCTGACCGAGCTGGCAGAGGCGGCACCCGTCGTCGAGCAACTGGTAGCCGAGGGCCGGCTCGCGCTCGACGATCTGCTCATCGGCGGCGACTACGAAAAAATACCTTAGGGGCTGTCGGGCAGCCCCTCGCCCGTCGAGAGTGAATCTCGACGGGCTTCACCCAACCAGCAGTGCGCGTTCTTCTCTCGCAAAGCGCATCCGGCGCTGCGCTCACTCGATCGCGATCGAGAACTGATCGCGCTCTTCGCTGAAGGCGGGGGGCAGCGCGATCGCCCACAGCGCCTCCTCCACGCAGGCCAGCAGCTCGCGCGCCGGCCAGTCGTCTACGAGCAGGTCGACGATCTCGGCGTAGGTGCACTCGACCTCGATCGCCAGCGGCTCGGCGAGCGGCCAGCGCGCCAGACAGGGCGCGGCTGCCCGCTGCGCCAGCTCGGTCAGCAGCGCCTGCCGATCGACCGCGCCCTGCACGATGTTGACCCCGAGACCGGCCTTGCCGCCGAACCCGCCGCCGCCGCTGCCGAAACCGCTCATTCCCCCGCTCTCCGGCTCGAAGCCCTCGCGCGACGGCCGCGTGCCGGGTTCGACCGAGAGGTACGAGGTGACCGGCGAGACCGCCCGGCCGGCGATGGCGGCGCGCAGCAGCTCGACCCGCTCCAGCCCGGAGTGGAGATCGGTGCCGAAGAGCAGGGCGGGCAACACTTCGCCGCTGAAGCTGGCGTCGATCGGCACCACGCGCACGAACGGCTCGGCCCAGATGCGCCCCTGCAGCGTGACGTGGGAGACACGGGCCGCCTGGAGCGACGCATGCCGGAGCCCGACGCCCTCGCGCAGGGCGGCCGGAGCGCCGATGGCTCGCTCGACGCCGTCCTCGGTGACGACGCGAAAACCGTCGATCCGGGTCGGCCGCACCAGCTCGAGCGCGCTGCGCTGGTAGTCGCGGGCGCACGCGCCGCCCGCCACCGCGTACAGGATGCCGCCGTGGTTTAGCGGGACCGGCGCCAGCGCGTGCTCGTCGTCGCGTCCGGCGCTGACCTCGTCGCCGGCGCTGCCGGGTTCCAGATCGACGACGTGGACCACGCGATCGCCGGACAGGGCCGCCAGCGCCCGCCCCGAAGCGGCGTTGCGATAGGCGCTGCGCAGCAGCGCGTCGGTGATCGCGACGATCCGCCGCGGTCCTGTGCGCGGCGACAGCGCGGCCGCCGAAGCCTGCAGACCGCGCTCGAGAAAGCTGCCGTTCTGGGGGGTCAGCGCGGCCCGCGTCCGCGCTGCGGCCAGCTCCCGGGGCCACTCGGAGGCGCCGACGAAGCGGCCGAACAACCGCTGCGCCCGGCGGTTGAACGCCACCACCTCGAACGAGCCGTCCGGCAACTGGGCGACGAACGCGCTGGCGAACTCGAGCGCGGCCTCGATGCCCTCGCTGCCCAACGAGCGCGAGGCGTCGATCGCAAACACCACCTGCGCTCGCCGCGGCGCTGGCCGCAGCGGATAGGCGGCGTCGACGTCCAGCCAGGTCAGGTGCTTGTCCGCGCTCAGGTCGAAGCGGCCGAGCCGCACGTCGAGGACGTCGATCGGCGGGGCGCTGACCGCGATCAGCGCGCTGCCCGGCCGCCGTTGGTCGGGCAACAAACTCTCGTCTGCGTCCTCGAACAGCTCGTCCACGTCGCCGAGCGACGCAACGTCGGCGTCGTCGATGGCGGAGTCTTGTTCGCTCTCACCTGCGAGCAGGCGCCGGCCGAGCGCGGTCTTCTCGCCGTTCGCCACGCTGACCCCGTTGATCCAGAAGCGCGTTGAGCGGTGGCCATTGCGCAGCACGGCGTCGGGCATGGCCATCTCGACCTGGTCGATCTGGGTCGGGTACGAGAAAAAATAGCTGCCGTTGCGGTAGGCCAGCGGTACCAGCAGCGTGTACTCGACCAAGCTGCGGGTGCCGGGCGACACCGGGAACACGAACAGGCCGAGCCGGCCCTGGTCGTTCCAGAACAGGATGGCCGGATCCTTGAGATCCCACGGCCCGTAACCGGTCAGCGACTCGTAGGCGACGCGCGCCATCTCGGCTTCCAGCAGTTGCCCCTGGTACCACTGGCGCTTGCCCTTGATGCGCATCCCCGTCGCCACCGCACCCTCTGGCAGCGAGAACTCGGTCTCTACCTGGTCCGGCTGCTGGCCCCGGTTCTCGAAGGTGCGGCGGACGCGCAGCCTGGCCAGGCCGCGTTCGATCTCGACCGCGACCTCGTGCGCCACCTCGACGATCGGCTCGCCGCGCGCGGTGGCGATCGTATCGGCGCGAGCGCTCGCGCTGCCGAACAGCGTCAGCAGCAGCGCCAGCCGCTGGATCTGCGATCGGATGGTGAAGTCCGCGCGCCGCACGTGAGATCCAGACAACGGCGGCGGCGCGAGGTTCCATTCGCTCCGGACAGCGCCGAGCGCGTCACGGTACCAGTTGCAGTGGAAGGAACAGGCTTGGATCCTTGTCGAGGCCGATCCCGCTCGCCCACTCGAGCCAACCGGCGCGGCCTTCGCCGTCGTTGTCGGCGACCAGCAGCGAGGTGTGCGCCAGGCTGCCGGTGGCAAAGGAGGTCTGGCCGAGGTCCAGCGGCCGGAACCGGATCTCGTAGCCGGTCGTCGTGGCGGTCCGGTCGATGGCAAACTGAGTCCCGATGGTCGGAGCCGCGCTCGGGGCGTGCCAGCGGTATTGCTCCTGTCCATCTTGAATCATGGCCCAGCCGAACTCGTAGTCGTCGGTGGCGTCGTAGCCGGTGCCGCCGTTTCGCGCCATGTCGAAGGCAGCCTGAATAGAGTCGCCGCGCCATATGTCGCTGCCGGTCCAATCGTTGAAATGGATGTCGTCGCTGACGAAGACGGCCAGCCACAGGGCGTCGGTGGTCCACAGCCACGCAAACCTGGCGGTAAAAGAAGCGGTGTCGAGCGGCGGAGTGCCGGTGTAGTGGGAATCGGCGACCCAGTCCTCGGGGCGGCCGATCTCCAGAAAGCAGGCACCGCTCCAATCATCGAGTCTCCCGTCGAGGGCGATATCGCGGGTTGCCGGGCGCGCGATGGCGACGCCCGGCCAGGACCCGGCGTCGACCTGGCAGGGATTGGGAGGCGTGGCGTGGTCGCCGGTCGCCACATCGGCCGCGCCGTGATCGGAGCTACCGTCGACGGGGCCGGGCCCGTCGCCCGCCCCTGCGTCCGCGGTCGCGCCGTCGATCGCGGCTTCCGGCGCCGGGCCGCGATCGGTGAGGCGGTCTTCAGTCATTCGATCGGGCGTTTCGCCGTCGAGCGCGGAGATGTCGGCGAACGCCTGGTCGGGGGCTCGGGCATCCCGGCGCGCGTCGGCAGCAGCTCGATCGACAGGGGCGCGGTCAGTTCGCTGCCCATCCGCTTCGTACCCATCGGCCAGGCCGGCGTCCCCCTCGATGAGCACGCACACCTTCTGGATCGGATGGCACCGGTAGCCGGCAGCGCAATCGAGGATGCTGGCGCAGCCCTCGGCGGCTTGGCACTGCCCGGCGGTGCACAGCATGCCGACCGGGCAGCTCTCGTCGCGGTCGCAGCGCAGGCCGGCACCTCCGGCGAGGGCGACGAACAGCTCGCAACTGCTGACGAGCGCCACGGCGAAGACAGCGCCACCGAGCCATGCGCAATGGCGAGCGACCTGGCGCAACATTCTCGGATCCAGCATCGTCATCGCTGCGACATCCGCCGCGGAGGACCATGGCCTCGCCAGGTGCTCAACTCGCCCGCACCGGTCAGGGTGCCAGCAGCACCGGCAGAAACAACCCCGGCTGCTTTCCGGACTCGGCCACGCCGGACGCCCAGTGGAGCCAGCCGAGGCGATCGCCGCCGTCAGCCTCGTTGACCAGCACCGAGATGCAGAGATCGGTGGTCTCGCTGAAGGCGCGGCCGTTCAGGTCGCTCGACGTCAATTTCACCTCGTAGTAGGTCTTCTGGGCACCGTCGTCGCGCCGGACCAGGTAGCCCAGCGGCGGCGACTCGGAGCCCGGATACCAGCGGTAGGTGCGCTGACCGCCGGTGGTCAGCGCCCAGCCGAACTCGAAGTCGCCGTCGGTGTATTCGGAGCCGCCGCTGCAACCGTAATCGAGGGCCACCTGGAGGCAGTCGCCGTCGTAGATCGACGAGCCGCTCTTGTCGTTCCAGTTCATGTCGTCGGTGACCTCGACCCAGAACACCAGCGCATCGGGCTGCCATTGAATGGCAAAGCGCGCCGCAAAGCTGGAGAAGTCGCTCGGGTGGTTCGCTCCGAGGTCACCCCAGTCCTGGGGCGTTTTCACCTCGAGAAAACAGGCTCCGCTCCACTCGTCGCCGTACCCGTCCAAGGTGATGGGCCCGGACGCGTGCACCGCCACCGCGCTTGCCATCGTGCACGGATCGACGGGCGTCCACCCGTCGGGTTCGGCGATGTCCGGTCCGGCCTGGTCGAGAGGTGCCT
>JAFGSX010000288.1 GCA_016934455.1 Deltaproteobacteria bacterium | reverse complement strand
GTGACGGCGCTGATGCGCGGCGCCGATCAGCGTCTTCTGCGCAACCAGGTGATCCGGGTGCTGTCGCTGCTGGCCACCTCGGCCAGCAGCGCGCTGGCGATCGCGCTCTGGTTCCTCTACGACGGCCAGCAGGGCGGCGTGCAGCTCGCGCACCACTTTGTCTGGATCCGGCCCTTCAACATCGAGTACTTCCTCGGCGTCGACGGCATCAGCGTGGCGATGGTGATCCTGTCGGGCATCGTCTTCTTCATCGCCAACATCGCGAGCTGGACCATCGGCCAGGAGGACCGGCTCCCGGATCGCGCCAACCCGCGCTACCACGCGCCCGAGGTCAAGCCGGCGCCCGGCTACCACGTGATGCTGCTGCTGCTGCAGACCGGTGTCTACGGCTCGTTCCTGGCGCTCGACTTCTTCCTGTTCTACATCTTCTGGGAGCTGATGCTGCTGCCGATGTACTTCCTGATCGGCATCTGGGGCGGCCCCAACAAGGAATACGCCGCGATCAAGTTCTTTCTCTACACCCTGGCGGGCTCGGTCTTCATGCTGATCGCGATGATCGCGCTCTACTACACCAGCGTCCCGCTGCCGGGCATCGAGCTCACGCTGGTCGACGGCACGGCGGTGCCGCATACCTTCAATATCCTGCTGCTCAAGGAGCTGGGGCAATCGGGACACTGGCTGGGCGCCGGCACCCTGCTCGGCCTGCCGTTCGCCAAGGTGGTCTGGCTGTTCCTGTTCGTGGCGTTCGCGATCAAGGTGCCGATGGTGCCGTTTCACACCTGGTTGCCGGACGCTCACGTCGAGGCGCCGACCGCCATCTCGGTCATCCTGGCCGGCATCCTGCTCAAGCTGGGCACCTACGGCATGCTGCGCTTCAACTTCGAGATCCTGCCCCGGACCACCGACTGGGCGGCGCTCGGCATCGGCATCTGCGGTGCCGTCGGCATCGTCTACACCGCCCTGGTCTGCATGGCGCAAAAGGACCTCAAGAAGCTGATCGCCTATTCCTCGGTCAGCCACATGGGCTTTGTGCTGCTCGGCATGGCCGCCTTCACCCAACAGGGAATGGTGGGTGCGGTCTACCAGATGTGGGCGCACGGCATCATCAGCCCGCTGCTGTTCCTCATCGCCGGCGTCGTCTACGACCGCGCGCACACGCGCGAGATCGACGGCTTCGGCGGGCTGGCGCGCAAGATGCCCGAGTACTCGGGCCTGGTCGGGCTGGCCTTCTTCGCCTCGCTCGGGTTGCCCGGCCTGGCCGGATTCGTCGGCGAGGCGCTGGTCTTCATCGGCGGCTTCGGCAAGCAGGGCGACCTGGCGCTGTGGTTCCAGGTCATCACCGCGATCAGCGTCACGGCCGTGGTTTTCACCGCGTCCTACTACCTGTGGGCGATGCAGCGCATGTTCCTGGGCCCGCTCAACGCCAAGTGGCAGTGGTTGCCGGACCTCAACTGGCGCGAGCGGCTGTGTCTGTACCCGCTGGCGGGTCTGACCGTCCTGTTCGGCGTGGCGCCCGGCTTGCTGTTCGACCTGATCAACCCGACGCTCTTCGCCATGGTCGATCGGCTCAACCAGATCGCGCTGCAGGTGGCGCAGCGCTAGGAGCTGGCGGCGATGGATACGCTGACCGCCTCGCAGAGCCTGATCTGGTTCCAGCCCGAGCTGGCGCTGGTGGCGACCATCGTCGCCGTCTTTCTCGTCGACCTGGTGGTGGCCGGCCGCGCCTGGCGCGAGATCCCGGCCGCGGTCGTGAGCGCTCTCGGCCTGGCCCTGGTTGCGGTGTTGTCGTGGCAGCAGTGGAGCGCCGGCACCCAGTCGATCTTCCAGGGCATGGCGGCGGTGGACCCGTTCGCTGTCTTCTTCAAGCTGCTGATCGCGGCGGCCACGCTGTCAGCCCTGATCTTCTTGTTTCGCTCGAACGAGATGATCGGCGACGCCAGCGGCGAGGCCTACGCCCTGGTGCTGGTGATGGCGCTGTGCGGCATGCTGCTGGCCAGCGCCAACAACCTGCTGATGGTCTATCTGGCGCTCGAGGGGGTCTCGATCGCCAGCTATGTGCTGGCCGGCTATTCGCGGCGCAATCCGCGCGCCAGCGAGGCCGCGCTCAAGTACGTCATCTACGGCGGCGTGGCGTCGGGCGTCATGCTGTTCGGCCTGTCGTACCTGTACGGCGTGACCGGCACCCTCGACCTGACGCTGATGCGCGAACGGCTCTCCTCGCTCGCCAGCGCGTCGACCGGTCCCGCCACCGCTTTCAACGGCGTGCTGCTGGTGGCCGCCGCCTTCGTCATCGTCGGCATCGGCTACAAGGTCGCCGCCGTGCCGTTTCACATGTGGTGCCCGGACGTGTACGAGGGCGCACCCACCCCGATCGCGGCTCTCTTCTCGGTGGTGCCCAAGGCGGCCGGTTTGGCAGTGCTGATCCGCTTCTTCTACGTCGGGCTGTCATACGGAACCAGCGGCGGCGAGTTCATCGCCATCCAGTCGCTGCCCTGGGTCGCTCTGTTCGGCATCGTCGCCGCGGCCACCATGACCGTCGGCAACTTCGCCGCCTGCTGGCAGACCAACCTCAAGCGGCTGCTCGCCTACTCGTCGATCGCGCACGTCGGCTACGCGCTGATGGGTTTTGTCGTGCTCGGCGAGAGCGGCCTGTCGGCGCTGCTCTACTATCTCGCGATCTACGCGGTGATGAACCTGGGCGCATTTTTCTGCGTCGTCGCCGTGCGCAACGCCACCGGCAGCGAGGATCTAGACGGCGTGCGCGGGCTGGGCACGCGCGACCCGCTGACCGCCGCCGCCTTCACGGTCTTCTTGCTGTCCCTGGTCGGCCTGCCGCCGTTTGCCGGTTTTGTCGGCAAGTACTTCTTGTTTGCCGCCGTGCTCGAGCGCGCCGGCGCCTGGTACGACGCGCTGGTCGTCGTCGCCGCGGTCAATACCGCAGTGTCGCTGTTCTTCTACGCCAAGATCCTCAAAGCTATGTACCTGACCAAGGCGGTCGACCCGCTGCCGATCCGGGTGCCGGGCGGGCAGTTGCTGGCGGTGCTGGTGTTCGCCGCGATTACGCTGGTGCTCGGCTTCTGGGCGCCCGGCATCTCGCGCGTCAAGGGCGCGGCCGACGGCGCGCTGGTATTCGTCGGCTACGGCTACCGCGACGCGCAGGTGGCGAGCCTCGCCGATTGCCCGGGACGAGATCGCAACCCGTGATCCACGGGCCGGCTCGCTACGAAATCTGCTTGAATCATTTCGGTGTGGGGGGCCAAGGCGACACTTTTTTCCGAGCTGGCGAGGAGAAAAAGGGTCGCCGGTGAAGGCGGGGCCCCACGGCATGGTCGATTCAGCCGATTTCGTATCACTCGCTCGGCGGGCTCACCCGCGGCCGGGCCACGGTCTCGAGCACGCGCCAGTCGCGCCACGCCGCGGCGGTGCGCACCACCAGCGCGGTGTCGGCCCCGCCGCCGCCAAAGCCGGTCCCGGCCAGCGCCACCGCCTCGCGATCGGCCGCCAGCGCTCCCGCCAGATAGGCCCAGACGGCGACCGCCAGCGCGACGCGCGAGGCCACGCCGACGCGGTCCAGATCGTTGAGACCGCTGCGGGTGAACTGCGCCAGCCGCTGCCAGTCGAGACGCTCCACCACGGCTCCCGCCTGCTTGAGCTCGGCGACGACATCATCGGACAGGCTGGCCGGTACCTGTGTCACGCCCTGCGCGAGCAACTGCTGCTTGTGTTCCCTGAATCGCGGCAGGTAGTCGTGCAGCCTGGCGACCGGCAGCCGCACGCCCCTGGGATTGGTGACCGCGACGACGTGAAAGTCGGGCCCGAAATGCTCGAGCACCTGGCGCGCGGTCTTGCCGCTGTCGGTGGCCACGACGACGTCGTCGATGCCGAGCTGGCGCGCGCGCTTCAGGGCAGCTTCGAGAGTCGCCCCGGTGTTCTGGGGGCCTGGCTCCGAAAAATAGAGGATCGTCGCCGCATCGGTCTGCATCGCCGCTTGCCCCCTTACTGTCGCCCCTGGCCGCCCAGTGTACACGCGCAGCAGAGCTCCGGCGAGCGGCATCGCCGGCAGCGACCCGGAACCGCAGCGCACTGGATTTCTGACCTCTGAACATTGAACCGACCGAGCTGTCCGTGATTTACTGGCCAGGTCAAGCCCGATCGTCAACCAGCTTTCGGGGCAGCCACGGGCCGCCGCGGAAGAGCGGAAAAGAGGGAGGTACCATGCGACTCTCGGAGATGCGCAAGCACATCCAGGACAATTATCTCAAGAACAACATCATCTCGGGCTCCGAGGCCAAGGAGCTGGTGGGCCTGCTCGCCAAGGACGGGCTGACCGCCACCGAGAAAAAGAACCTCGAGAAGATCCGCTCCGAGTTCAAGGACCTCTTCAGCAGCGCGGGGCTGCGCGAGTTCGACCGGGCGCTCCGCCAGGCGGCCGCCAGCGGGCCCGCACCCACCGGGACGCCGGGCTCCGGCAACACCGTGCTCGACGTTCGACTGGGCCGCACCTTGCCTGCCGCCGACCGCCCGATCCGGATCTCGAGCGTGGAGGACAGCGCGGTGCGCGCGGCGCTGCGCCGCCTGGACTTCAACAACGACAACCAGGTCGACGTGAAAGACCGGGACAAGATGGGCTTCTCGGACCAGCAGTGGCGCTCGTTTATCTATTTCGCGGCGCTGATGGGCGCCAAGATCGAGCACGGCGACAACGTCATTCCCGCCAATTTCCACGGCGCCAAGGTGGTGCTCACCGCGGTGCCCGACAAGCAGAAGGCTGCGGAGTGGGCGCGCGCCATGGGCGCCAAGGTGGTTGCCGAGGTGGCGGCGGATGTCGACTATCTGATCGTGGGCAACGCGGCGAGCACGGGCAAGGACGAGCGCGCCCATGCGCTCAACGCCCTGGGCGCGGCCGACATCAAGGTCTGCGACTACAACTCGTTCGCCGACCGGGCGGTCGCCGCGGGCGTGACCGGATCCGCGCCGGCGCGCCTCAGCCACGACCAGTTGATGGCCAAGATCGGCTCCGCTGTCGAGAGCTGGTACGAGGAGCACATTCGCGAGCACTACGCCGAAGAGCTCGCCGAGGCCACCGCGCCGGACGAACGCGCCCGCGTCGAGGCCGACATGCGAACGGATCTAGACAGCGGCGCCGAATGGTCGGTGCTGGGCGACGGCGACTTGGGCGCCTGGGAGGATGTGCGCGACGATCCCAACGGGACCGAGTTCCGCGACCGCTTCGGCGTGGCCATCCCCAACTCCGAGGTGGTCGAGGTCGCGGTCGACTTCTTCCCCGAGTACGCCGGCATCGGCCTCGGCACCTACATGGTCTTCGACGGCCGCACCGGAGAGCACCTCGATACCAGCGACATCCACGACTGAGTCCCGCCCGCCGCCACCTGCGCGCTCACAGCGCCGTCGTGAACGGGATGCGAACGTGGAGCTTGATGAACGGCCCGCCCAGATGCCACATCGCGTTGTCCAGCGGCCAGAACGCCCACGGCGGCTGGCCGAGCGGCTGCGGAACAAAAAAGTCAGAAGCCCAGCCCGAGCTGACCAGGAGCATCTCGGTGATCGGGACGCTCAGCGTGGCGTCGAGACGAATACCCGGCCGTAGAAAATGGGTCGGCTGCGGCAGCGTGCTCGAGTGCATGAACAGATAGCAGAGCGCCAGGTCTGCGCCGATCGCCAGCTCGACCGGCTTCTTGACCAGCGGGACGCCGATCCCCAGGGGGTGCCAGACCGCGCCGTACATGCCGCTGTTGAAGATGGCAGGCGAGATCACCAGCAGGTCCGGTATCAGGGCGACGAACCAGGGACGGATGCGCACCTCGTCCATCTGCATCGCCTGCTGCCGCAGGTTGGCCGGGATCTGGTTTTTGTAGCGGCGAATGGTGGCCTGGTCGATCACCGCGGCCAGCGACAGCATCATGCCGCCGTATACCGGCTGGTCGAGCAGCATGGGCCAGCTTGGCACCAGGGCGACCGGACCGACGCCGACGTCGATCGGCACGGTCACCTGTCTCGGACGCGGAGCTGGCTTGCCGCGACTGGCCCGGCGCTCGGCCTTGAGCGCGGCCGGAACCTCGGCGTCGGCCTCCTGCGCCCCCAACAGAGCGGCCAGACCGACCGCCAGGGCGGCACCGCGAGCGCGACACGACAGCACGCACCTCATTGCGCTACGATAGAGGCGTTGGTCGCCAGGGGGCAAGCGGGGGAGCACGGATTGCCGAGATGAGATGGCGCGCGATCACGCTGGCGTTGGCATTGACGACGACATCCACTGCCTGTGGGCCTGTGGATGCCCTCGATCTCGCCCAGCACTCCGCCACCGAGCCGATCATCGGCGGCACTCGAAGCAGCGCGACCGACTACCCGGCGGTGGGCGTGCTGCTGACCAGCGGCGTCGATGCCTTTTTTGGTCCTGTCGCCACCATGTTCTGCACCGCCACGCTGATCGCGCCCGACGTGGTGCTGACCGCCGCGCACTGCACCGAGGTCGAGAGCCTGGTCTACATCGGCGGGGCTCTGGACGTGGTCAACTACTTCAGCCTGGCGCTCGACGTGCGCAGCGTCGAACAGTCCATGACCATGCCGGAGGATGCGATCGAGGTCGTGGAGATGATCGCGCACCCGGACTGGGATATCTCGGTGCTCGATACCTTCACCAGCGGCCTGGCCGACCTCAAGGACATTGCCATCGCCGTCCTGGCCAGCCCGGTCTCCGGCGTGGAGCCGGCCATGGTGCTCGAGAACGACGACCAAAGCGGGGTCGGCGTCGGCGCCAGCGTCGAGATCGTGGGCTATGGCCAGCGCCAGGTGAGCGATTCGTCGACGACCAGCATCAAGTACCACGCCACCAGCGAGATCCATCAGGTCGGCAGCAGCGAGATGCAGATCGGCAGCGTGCCGTCCGCGCTGCCCCAGAAATGCCACGGCGACTCCGGCGGCCCGACCTTCCTGCGCGTGGCGGACGACAGGTGGCCGACGCTGCGCGTCATCGGAGTCACCAGCCATGCCTACGACGACACCGACTGCGCCAAGGGCGGCGTCGACACCATGGTCTACCCCTATCGCGCCTGGCTCGACCAGGCCCTCTCCGCCGCGTGCACCAGCCAGGTCCGCACGGCGTGCGCCGACGGCGGCGGCCTGCCGTTGCCCAGCGATCAGCCGCCCGGAGATGCCGGAACGCCGAGCGACGCCGGCGACACCGGGGACGCCAGCGCGCGGGACGCCAGCCGCGACAGCACGTGGCCGGTGCCGCGGTACGACGCCATCGGCGACGGACGGGTGGTTCCGCAATCGAGGGACAGCAGCGACCAGGGATGCCAGTGCCGTGCCTCGAGGCAGGGAACCCGCGCGGGATGGCTGGCCGGGCTCGGCGCGCTGGTGATGCTCGGCCGGCGCCGGCGGGCGTGGTGGAGAAGCCGCCGGACGCGACCGACGGACCTCTTGCGCCGATAATAGAATATTCATGGGATGCTCGAAAAAAGAGGTTGCTCCATGAGACGACCGCTGCCACTCGTCGGCGTCGCGCTCTGCGCCGCCGTCGGCTGCGGGCCGCTGGAGAGCCTCGAGATGACCGGCGGCGGAAGCGTCGGCCAGTCGATCATCAATGGCACCCCGAGCCCCGCCGGGTCGTACCCGACGGTCGGCGTCATTCTCGCGGTCGGCACTTCGGGCAGCTATACATTTGGCCAGATGACCTGCACCGCCACCCTGATCGCGCCAGACGTCCTGCTGACGGCCGGGCACTGCACCGAGAATCCATTTACCGGCGTCACCAGTCAGTACCGGCTCTATTTCAGCCTCACCCGAAACGTCGCGTCGTTTGGCCAGTCGACCCTGGATCTGCCCGACAACACCAAGCAGGTCTCGGCAGTCGCCCCCCATCCCGAGTTCACGATGTCAGCCTTCAACAACTTCACCGGCGGGTTGGGCGATTTCAAGGACATCGCTCTCATGATCCTGGAACAGGCGATCACCGGCGTGGAGCCGTCGGTGCTGATGGAGGTGGACGACGCGTCAGCGATCGCGGTCGGCGCCAGCGTGGAGATCGTGGGCTATGGCCAGACCGACGCCGACGACCAAATGACCTTTGGCGTCAAGAACGAGGCGCCCTCGGTCATCAACGAGGTCGGCAGCAGCGAGATGCAGATCGGCGACGTGGCGCCCACGCCTCAGAAGTGCCACGGCGACTCGGGCGGTCCGACCTTCATGGAAGTCGATGACGACAAGATCCCCATGCAGCGGGTGGTCGGCGTCACCAGCCATGCTTATGACTCCACCGATTGTCACCGCGGCGGTGTCGACACGCGCGTCGATCCCTACCGCGCCTGGATCCACACCACCATGGTTCAGGCGTGTAGCCAGGGTTACCGCGCGGCCGAGTACTGCGGGAGCGGCGGCGGGTTGCCCGACCCGCAACTTCCGCCCCAGCCGGACGCCGGCACGCCCGATGCCGCCCGACCCGACGCGCGGCGCTGGGATGCCTACGGCTACGATCTCGCCGGCCTGCCCGAGGGCGGGCTGCCGCCGCTGCCGGATGACACCGTCCGGGCGCGGATCGGCATCGGCAATAGCTGCTCCGCGACGGATGCCGGCCCGGTGCTGGCTGCGCTGGCCGTACTGGCCCCGCTAGCGGGGCGACGCCGCGGCCGTCGGCGCCGTGAGCAGATCGGCTGACACCGCGATCGCCGCGTGACAGGATCGTCATCGCCATGAAGAGCGAGCTCAGCTTCGAGCTGATCGACCACACCGCCGATCTCGCGCTGCGCTTTCGCGGCGCCTCCCTCGAGCAGTTGTTCGAGCGCGCCGCGCGCGGAATGTTCGAGTACGCGATCGAAGATCTCGACCGACTGGCGGCCGGTGCCGAGCGCGCGATCGAGCTGACCGCCGGCACCGACGCCGAGCTGCTGGTCGACTGGCTCAACGAGCTGCTGTTCCTGCTCGACGCTCGCCGCGAGTTGCACGCCTGGCCGCGGCTCGAGCACGTCGGCCACGGGCGCCTGACCGGGCGCGCGGGATTTGCCACCGTCGATCGCGCCGGACATCGGCTGCGCAATCCGGTCAAGGCCGCCACCTACCACGGGTTGCGCCTCGAACAGCGCGCCGACGGCTGGCTGGCCGAGGTACTATTCGATCTGTAGAGCGCACCGCGCTGGAGAACCATGGGCGCAAGGCAACTGCAGATCCCGCTGCGACGCCTGGACCGGAATTGCTGGGAGGTGCCGGCCCACGGCGGCATGCGCGTGCCCGGCCGCATCTTCGCCGACGAGCGATTGCTGGCCCAGATCGCCCAGGACGCTGCGCTGCAGCAGATGGTCAACGTCGCGCACATGCCGGGCATCGTCGGGTATTCGTTTGCCATGCCCGATATTCACGCCGGCTACGGCTTTCCGATCGGCGGCGTCGCGGCCATGGATCCGTCCTCCGATGGAGTGGTCAGCCCGGGCGGCGTCGGCTACGACATCAACTGCGGCGTCCGGCTGGCGCGTACCAACATCCGCCACGACGACGTCAAGGAGCGCATCGGCGAGCTGATCCGGGCACTCTACGCGGCGGTCCCCTGCGGCCTCGGCGTGGCCGGCGGCATCGGCCGGGTGGCCAAACCGGAGCTGCGCCGCGTGCTGCGCGACGGCGCGATCTGGGCCGTCCGGCACGGGCTGGGAACTGCGGACGACATCGAGGCGACCGAGGACGGTGGTGCCGCGGCCGGGGCTGATCCGAGCGCGGTCAGCGAGCGCGCGATCGAGCGTGGCCACGAGCAGCTCGGCTCGCTCGGCAGCGGCAACCACTTTTTAGAGCTGCAGGTGGTCGACCAGATCCTGCTGCCCGACGCCGCCGCGAGCCTGGGCCTCGTGCCCGGCAATCTCACGGTGATGATCCACTCGGGCTCGCGCGGGCTCGGCCACCAGGTCTGCACCGATGCGCTCCAAGAGATGGGGCGGGCCGCCGCCAGATACAAGTTGCATCTGCCCGACCGCCAGCTCGCCGCCGCGCCGATCAACTCGCCCGAGGGCCAGCGCTACCTCGGCGCCATGTTCGCCGCCGCCAACTTCGCCTGGTGCAACCGCCAGGTGCTGATGCAGTTGGCAGCCGACGCGCTGGCCGGGGCACTCGGCAGCTCGCGCCAGGACATCGGCTTCGAGCTGGTCTACGACGTGGCGCACAACATCGCCAAGTTCGAGCAGCACCTCCTCGACGGCCAGAAGCGGCTGCTGCTGGTGCACCGCAAGGGCGCCACCCGGGCCGCGCTGCTCGACGACAGTGGCCTGGCCCAGCGCTTTCGCGACCACGGCCAGCCGGTGCTGATCCCGGGCGACATGGGCCGCTATTCGTTTGTCTGCGCGGGCAGCCGCGCCTCGCTCGATCTCACCTTTGGCAGCAGTTGCCATGGCGCGGGTCGCCAGTTGAGCCGCAGCGAGGCCAGGCGGCAGGCCCGCGGCCGCGACCTGTTCGGCGAGCTCCGACAGCGCGGGGTCGAGGTGATGGCCGAGGGCCGGCAGACCGTGGCCGAGGAGATGCCCGACGCCTACAAGGACGTGGCGCAGGTGGTCGCGGTGATGCGCGATACAGGCGCGGTACGTCCGGTGGCGCGGTTGCGGCCGCTGGCCGTGGTCAAGGGGTAGCGACCGGCGCGCGGGCGACGCTGCGACCAGCGCTCCGCTGGCCGCGCCGGCACACCAGGTAGAGGGCGACCAGCGCCACCAGCGGCACGCCTTCGGGTCCTGCGCGACTGCCCGCGCAGGTGCAGCCCCGGCCGACAGCCGATGGCCCGGCCGACCCGTCGGCCGCCGGCGCCGGCTCGTAGACCAGGATGGTCACGCTGGCGCTCGCGCTGGCACCGTCGTCGTCGGTGACGGTCAGGGTGGCGACAAACGAGCCCGCCGTGTCAAAGGTGTGCGTGAGATCCCGCTGGTCGGAGGTGCTGCCGTCGGTCAAGGTCCAGGCGTAGGCGACAACGGTGCCGTCGTCGTCGCTGCCGGAGCCGGCGAGCTCCACCGTCAGCGGCGCATCGCCCGCGGTCGGCGTCGCCGTGGCCGTGGCGCGCGGCGGCTGGTTGGGCAGCTCGCTGAGCCGCGAGACGACCACATCATCGAACCACGCTTCGTCGCCGGCGTTGACGCCGATGAACCCCGCGGGATGGCGATCGTCGCTGGCCGAGATCAGCTCGCCGGCGTCGAGAAAGGCGTGCACCTGCGTGCCCGACAGCGTCACCGCCAGATCGTGCC
>JAFGSX010000287.1 GCA_016934455.1 Deltaproteobacteria bacterium | reverse complement strand
GTCGTTGAGGTCGGCCATGCGCTCGAGGACGATGATGCCGCCGATGCGGTTCTGCGCCATACGGCTGGTGGCGCGGGTCACCTCCTCGATGAACTGCGCCTGTTCCTGGCGCGTGACCCGGTCGAAGAAAGGCCGGCGGCCGAAGTGGACCAGCGCGCGCCTGACATCGGACTGAAAGACGATGATCAGCAGGATGACGAACGACGAGAGAAAGTTCTCGAGCAGCCAGTTCAGCGTCGTCAACTGGAAGTAGCGGCTGGCGAAGAAAATGCCGATGACGAGCAGCAACCCGATCAACATCTGCACCGCGCGGGTGCCGCGGATCATCAGCAACACGCGGTATATGACGTAGTAGACGATCGCGATGTCGACGATCGCCAGCAGCAGGTAGCCCCAGCGCATGCCGCCGAGGAGGTCGTTGAAAAAGTGGCTCATCCGGCTCCCGGTGCCGACCGCAGCATGCCACAGATCGGAACCAGACCTAAGCGCCTTGCGACATCAAAAAAACAAGGCCGCCATCGCGACGCATCCATTCAACCGCGACAGGCGGCGTCGGCCACCGCCAGCGCCCGCCGCACCGCCGCCACATCGTGCACCCGCACCAGGTCGGCGCCGTAGACGACGCCGAGGACGACCGCCGCCAGGCTGCCCTCGAGGCGATCGCCGGGTGGCGCGCCGCCGAGCAGATGGCCGATAAAGCTCTTGCGCGAAGGCCCGTACATGACCGCCTGGCCCAGACTGCGCAGCTCGCCCAGACCGCGGGTCAGGGCCAGGTTGTGGTCGACGGTCTTGCCGAAGCCGATGCCGGGGTCGACTACGATGCGGCCGCGCGCGATCCCCGCGCCGGTCGCCCGCTCGATCGCGTGCGCCAGCCAGTCGCGAACGTCGGCCACCACCTCGCGGTAGACGATGTCGCCCTGCTGCATGCGCTCCGGGATGTCGCGCGTGTGCATGACGACGTATGGCACGCGCGCCGCCGCCACCACCTCGAGCAGCCCCGGATCGTAACCGCCGCCGGACACATCGTTGACCATGCCGGCGCCGGCGTCGAGGGCGGCTCGCGCCACCGGCGCCTTGCGGGTATCGATCGAGATCGCGGTCGCCCCGGCCGCGCGCAGGCCCTCGATCACCGGCCGTACGCGCGCGATCTCCTGCTCGACCGCCACCGCCGGCGCGCCCGGCCGCGTCGACTCACCGCCGACGTCGACGATGTCGGCGCCCTGTTCCAGCATCTCGAGGCCCGCCGCGATCGCCGCCTGCGGACCATCGAAGCGGCCGCCGTCGCTGAACGAGTCGGGCGTGACGTTGAGCACGCCCATGACGTAGGTGCGGACGCCGAAGCGCAGCCGCCGGTCGCCGACGACCAGGTCAGTGGGATCGGCCACGCGTAAACCGTCAGGCCTTGCCGGGCTCGGGCAGCGGCCCCAGGATGCCGCTCTGGCCCGAGCCCGAGTCTGCCTGCAGCTTCTTCTTCTCGGCCTCTTCGCGCTCCACGTCCTCGCGCGTGCGCAGCTTCTTGGTCGGCCGCGCGCGGTCGAGCGACTCGCCGCGCATCAGGCGATCCACGTCGTCGCCGTTGAGCGTCTCGTACTCGAGCAGCGCCTGGGCGATCCGCTCGAGGGCCTCGCGGTGCGCCAGCAGCAGATCCTTGGCGCGCTGGTAGTTGGCGGTGACGATGCGCCGCACTTCCTCGTCGATCTGCACCGCGGTCGACTCGCTGTAGTCCTGGCGCTGCGCGAAATCGCGACCGAGAAATATCGCCTCCTCGTGCTTGCCGAACGACAGCGGCCCGAGCCGTTCGCTCATGCCCCACTCGCAGACCATCTTGCGCGCCAGCTCGGTCGCCTGATCGATGTCGTTTCCGGCGCCGGTGGTGATCTCGCCGAAGACGATCTCCTCGGCGATGCGGCCGCCCATCGTGATGGCGATGCGGTTCTCGGCAAACTGCTTGGTCAAGTTGTGCCGGTCGTCGGTCGGCAACTGCATCGTGGCACCGAGCGCCATGCCGTGCGGAATGATGGTGACCTTGTGCACCGGGTCAGACTCGGAGGGCAGGTTCTTGGCCACCAGCGCGTGCCCCGCCTCGTGGTAGGCGGTGACCTGCTTCTCCTTCTCGGTGATGATCATCGAACGCCGCTCGGAGCCCATCAGCACCCGGTCCTTGGCCGACTCGAAATCCTCCATCTCGACCTTGGTCTTGTCGCCGCGGGCCGCGACCAGAGCGGCTTCGTTGACGAGATTCTCGATGTCGGCGCCGCAGAAGCCCGGCGTGCCGCGCGCCAGCACCGCCAGATCCACGTCGCTGCTCAACGGCACCTTGCGGGTGTGGACGCGGAATATCTGCTCGCGACCGGTGAGATCGGGTCGCGGCACGACGATGCGGCGATCGAAGCGGCCCGGCCGCAGCAACGCCGGATCGAGCACATCGGGGCGGTTGGTGCCCGCGATCAGAACCACCCCGTCGTTGGACTCGAAGCCGTCCATCTCGACCAGCAACTGGTTCAGCGTCTGCTCGCGCTCATCGTGGCCGCCGCCCAGACCAGCTCCGCGATGCCGGCCGACGGCGTCGATCTCGTCCACGAAAATGATGCAGGGGGCATTCTTCTTGCCCTGCTCGAAGAGATCGCGCACGCGCGAGGCGCCGACACCGACGAACATCTCGACAAAATCCGAGCCCGAGATGCTGAAGAACGGCACGCCCGCCTCGCCGGCGATGGCGCGCGCCAGCAGCGTCTTGCCGGTGCCCGGCGGTCCCATCAGCAGCACGCCCTTGGGGATGCGCCCGCCCAGCCGGGTGAACTTCTTCGGATCCTTGAGAAACTGGATGATCTCCTCGAGCTCGGCCTTGGCCTCGTCGACGCCGGCCACGTCGGCAAAGGTCACCTTCTTCTGGTGCTCGGAGAGCAGCCGCGCCCGCGCCTTGCCGAAGCTCATCGCCTTGCCGCCGCCCGCCTGGAGCTGCCTCATGAAGATGAAAAACAGCACGATCAAAAACACCATCGGCAGCCAGTTGAGCACGAGGAACAGCAGCGAGTTCTGCTCGTCCTTCTCGATCTCGAAGCGCGCCTTGCTCTGGCTCAGCTTGAGCAGAACCTGGTCCGACATGACTCCGATCGACTGGAATTTCTGACCGTCGGTGAAGTTGCCGGTAAACTCCTGCTGGTCCTTGATACGGACGAACTCGACCTCCCCCTTGTCGAGACGCGCCAGGAACTGGCTGAAGTCGATCGGCTGCCGTTGCTCGCGCTGCGCGCTCATGACCGCAACGTAGACGGCATAGAGAACGATGATGAGGACGCCCCAGACCAAAACTGTTTTATAGGACTGACGCACTGGAAAACCCATCTCGCGACGAGGCACCGCGCTCGCCATCAAGTCTTTTGTACTATAACACACGGCGCCCGGCGCACCACCTGCACCTCGAGATTCCCCCCCCGCACGCTGGCCCCGCTGACGTCGAGCGAGAAGCGACGATCGGCCTCGACCAGCCGCGCAAAACGGTCGACGGTGGCCCGCGCCCGCCGCGGCGGGCAGCCGATCGCGGCCAGCGCGGCGAGCAGCCAGCGCGCGCGCAGCGCCGGCGGCAGATCCCGCAGCGCCGACCGGGGCGCCGAGACCTGGCCCCTCCGGTCGAGCGCGCCGGGGACTTGGCGCAGCAGGTTCTCGACTACAGAGTCGGTCGCCGCGATCTCGTCTGCCAGCGCGCACAGGCGCGGGACCACGTCGCCGAACACCGCCGCGATCGCGGGCAGCAGCTCCGCCCGCAGGCGCGCCCGCAGCCACCTGGTGTCGCGGTTACTCGCGTCGTCTACCAGCGGGACGCCGAGCCCCTGCGCGACGCGCAGCGCCTCGCCGCGGCGCAACCAGAGCAGCGGCCGGACCAAGGTAGCCGACTGCGGGCGCATGGCGGCCAGGCCGTTGAGACCGGAGCCGGCGAGCAGGCGCATCAGCACCGTCTCGGCCTGGTCATCCGCGGTGTGGCCGGTGACCACCGCCGCCAGCCCCTGGCGCCGCCGGATCTCATCCAGCGCCCGGTAGCGCGCGGCGCGCGCCGCCGCCTCCAGGCCTTGACCGCGGGCCTCGACCGAAACGTCGGCGCGATGGCAGACACCGCCACCGCCGGCGATCGCGGCGCCGACCTGGCGCGCCTCGGCCTCCGCGCTCGGCCGCAGCCGGTGATTGACGTGGGCTGCCTGGACGACGAAGCCGCGCTGCGCGGCGAGCGCCGCGGCAATCCGCCACAGCGCCATCGAGTCAGCACCGCCCGACACCGCGACCAGCCAACCGCCGCTCGGGTCGATGGCATGTCGGTCGAGGAACTGCGCGGTGCGGCGCACCACGCGCTCGAAAAATCGATCGGCCCTCGGGCTCACGGAGCCGTTGCCGCGGGCCGGGCCTCGACGCGCTCGAGCAGGACCGCGCTGCCCGCGACGTCCTGGGTCCGCCGCATCGCCTCGGCCACCCGCTGCATCAGGTCGCCATACGAGGTCGCGCCGCCACCTGGAACGAGCAGCACCGCCGCCGAGAGCCCCATGATCGGAACCCGCCTCCGCTGTCCGGAGCGGTCGGTGGCCTCGATGAAACCGCGCTGCCGATCCTCGCGCGTATAGTGGAGCGGTATCACACGATCGAAGGCCGCCACGATGGCTCGCGCCAGCGCTTCGACCCGATCGGGGGTCGAGATCAACACGAATCTGTCGCCCCCGACATGGCCGACGAAATCGTCGTTATGACCCTGCTCGCCCACCAACTGCCGGATCAGATCACCGGTCTGGGCGATCACTCCGTCGGCCCGGGCAAAGCCATAGCAGTCGGCGAATGCCTCGAGATCGTCGATGTCGAGGTGACACAGCCCGAGCCCCTCGCCGGCGCGCAGGCGCCGCCTGGTCTCCTCCTCGACCAGATCCGCACCCGGCAGCCGAGAGCCCTGGCTGCCGGCGGCCGAGCGCTGGCGCCGGCGCAGAGAGGCGTCGACTCGTGCGAGAAACTCTGCTGAATCGAACGGCTTGGCGAGAAAATCGGCGACTCCTTCGCGCAGCGCGCGCACGCGATCGGCGACCGATGCGCGCGCGCTGAACAAGATCAGCGGCGGCTCGTCGCTCGCCTGCTCGCGCGCGAGCTGCGGCAGCAGCCTGAGCGCGTTTCCGTCCGGCAACAGGGCCTCGGCCAGCACCACATCGAGTGGCGCGCTGGCGGTCGCGATCGCGGTCGCCGCCCCCGCCAGGTCGGTCGCCTCGACGACGCGGTAACCGCTCTGCGTCAGAAGGTCGCGGCAGACCTGCCGGCTGGTTGCGTCGGGATCGCACAGCAGCACCCGGGCTCGCGGACGCTGCAACTGCTGGCGCAGCAAGGCGTCGAATTCACGGCGCAGGTCGGCGCTGGCCGCCGGCAAGCCGATGCTGCGCGCGCTCGGCTGCTGGCCCGACCCCAAGAGCGCCAGTGCCACATGGCGCGTCGCGATATCTTGGGCGAGCGCGTCGGCCAGCTCCCCGGCGCCGCGCCGGACTGCGGTCGGGTCGATCAGCAGCAGCTCGACCGCGCGCTCACCGCAGATCGCTATCGCCTGGTCGAGCGTCGACGCCAGCAGCACCTCGGCACCGACCGCCAGCAACACCGCCTTGACCGCCGCCGCATCCTGGCGGTCGTCCATCAGCACGACCACGCGCGGCCGGGTCGGCAACGCCGGCGCGACCGTCTCGCCCGGTGGCAGCGGCCGCTCCGGCAGCACGACGTAGAATCGAGTGCCCTCGCCGCGCCCGCTCTCGGCCCAGATGGCCCCTCCGTGCGCCTCGACGATCCGGCGGCAGATCGCCAGCCCGAGCCCGGTGCCGTGCACCTTCGAACGCGGCAGCGCCCGGTCGTGAGCGAACTTCTCGAAGATGAGATCCAGATCGCTCACCTCGATCTCGGGACCGTCGTTGAAAATGGAGATCACGACCAGATCCGACACCGCCCCGGCGCGCCCCACGGCCACCTCGATGTGGCCGTCCTCGCGCGCGAACTTGAGCCCGTTGGAGAGCAGGTTGGCGAGCACCTGCCCGAGCCGGAACGGATCGGCCTCGATCGCCACCCGATCGGACGCTCCGGTCATGGAGAGCGCGATGCGGCGATCGAGCGCGCTCGGCAGGAACTTCTCGACCGCGTCGTGGCAAACCTGATCGAGCGAGATCGGCTGCCGTTCCAGCGTCAATTTACCCGGCGCCGACCGCGACAGATCGAGCAGGTCGTCGACGATGCGATCGAGGTGGGAGGTCGAGTCCTTGGCCATACGCAAAAAGTGCTGCTGTTTCTCGTTCAACTCCCCGGCGTATCCTCCGAGCAGCAGGTCGAGGGCGCCGCCGATGCCGGTGATCGGCGTGTGCAGCTCGCGCGTGACGACCGAGATGAACTCCTCCTTGCGCGCCTCGAGCTGCCGCTGCTCGGTGACGTCGCGCAGCACGACGACGACGCCGTCGAATTGCCCACCGACACCGCGGACCGGGCTGATGATCGAGTGCAGGGTGCGCGCGGCGACGCACACCTCCTCCTGCAGCCGCTGCTCGCGCTCGGCCCAGCCGCGCACCAGATCGAAGGGGTAAAAACCGAGCCTCTGCTTCAGCAGATCGGCGCTGACGTCGATGCCGGCGGGCAGGCCGAGCAATTCGCTCGCCGCCGGGTTGGCGACGATCACCTCTCCTTCGGCGTCGGTCATCAACACGCCGTCGGCCATCGCCGCGACCGCATTCTCGAGGCGCCGGCGCTCGGAGACGGCGGCGCGCGCGATGCCGCGCACCGCCTCGACCGTTCGGTTGGCCAGAATGTCGAGCAGGTCGGCGTGCTCGGCGCCGTATGTGCGATCGGCGACGGCAGCCAGCGCCAGGATACCGATCGGTCCCGCCTCGTCGCGCAGCGGCACGAACAGATGCGAGCGCAGCTCCTGGCCGGTCTCGGCAGCCGCCGGATGGCCGAGCGTGCGCGTGCTCAGGCGCGACTCGGCGAGCGGCTGCCCGATCATCTTTTCCAGCCTCTCGATCGCCTGGTCTCGCAGCCTCACCACATCCTGCTGGGCGACGGCGGACGACGCGCGCACGATGATGCGACCCGAGTGTCGGCCTTGGGCGTCGGCGCTGGCGCGGTCGAGCAGCACGCTCACCGCGACGTCGAACTGAGCGGCGCGGTCGAGGCGCTCGAGCACCAGATCGATGACGGCGAGCCCGCTGCGCGCGAGCGTCGCCTGCTGCGCCACGTCGTAGAAGAGCTCGAGCGCGGCGTAGCGCCTTTCGAGCTCGCCCCTCAGGTGCGTCTGCTGCGCCCGCAGGCGCCGGTGCTCGACTGCATTGAGCAGCGTCAATCGCAGATCGTCCAGATCCCACGGCTTGGAGATGAACCGATAGATACCGCCGAGGTTGATGGCATCGATGAGATCGCGCGGATCGGTGTAGGCGGTGAGCAGGATCGCGATCAGATCGGGGTCGATCTCTCGCGCGCGCTGAACCAGTTGGATGCCGCTCATGTTGGGCATCCGCTGATCCGTCAGCAGGACGTCGACGGGACCGGCGGCCAGCGCCTCGAGCGCCGCCGCGCCGGATTCGGCGGTGGTCACGCGGTAGGCGTCGGACAGCGACTCCTCGAGCAGGCGCCGCACGTTCTCCTCGTCGTCCACGACGAGCAGTGTCGCTTTTTCGGGCGCCTGCTCCATCTACTCAGCCTTGCCCCGGCGTCTCTACTCGGCGCTGGGCAGCAAGGCCAGGGCCACCCCGGTCGCCGCCAGCAATCCACCAGTCGCGTACATCGACAGCGGGACCCAGAGGTAGGCGTCGTCGACGCCGAGCGCCTGCGACACCCCGCCGCCAGCCGCCACGCCGACGCCCAGCCCGACCAGGGCGGCGCCACCCATCTTGAGCGCCGGCCAGTCGCCGCCCGCGCGCTTGGTCGGCTTCGGTTTGCCGATCTTCACCGCCACCGCGCGATCCCGCTGGATCTTGTCGGGCGCGTAGCTGAGCAACAAGAAGGCAAGCATCTGGTCGGACTGCTCGTTGAGGCGCGCGATGGCAAGGTCGGCCTGGCCCTTGAACGTGCCGGCCACCCGTTTCTCGACCACGCCGGTGCGCAGGTCGAACAGGGTCAGGGTCGCGACAAAGGTCTCTCCGACGCGGTGCATGCGCCCAGCGACCAGCCGATCGGCGGCGATGGTCTCGCCGATATTGATCAGCGTCTCGGCCGAGCTCTCGTTGCCCAGCATCTGCTGCAGCGCCTCGTGGCTGAGGACCTTCTGCACCTCCTCGTGAGTGACCAGCGAAAAGACCTCGCCCAACCGACCCATGCGCGCGGCCACGATGTCATTGGCGGTCGTCGCCTCGATGGGGCACTGCTCGCCGACGTCGTACTGGGCCACGTACAGCCGCAGGCGGGCCGCCGGCTGAGAGGTCGATTGAGAGGCCGGCGCCGTCTGCGGCTGCGCCGCCAGGGTGGCCGGCAGCAGGCCCAGCAGTGCGCCCGCGGCAAACGCTAGATGCCGCAGTTCGAGATGTCGGTGCATGGGCTGTCGACGACGCATTGGTATTTTCCCGAATCGGCACCGCTCGCCAGGTTGGTGTCGCAGCTACTCTCACAGGCGGCGTCGGTCGAGACGCCGCACGTGCTCAACTTGTCGCAATACTGCCGGCACAAGATGCAGCGCGAGGCGGCCGCGCAGTCCAACGTCATGACGCAGTCCTCGAATTCGGGACCGCCGTTTTCGGCGCAGGTCTGCTCGCAGCTCTCCTGATCGTCGAACTGGCACGCGGCCATCTTGGCGCAGTATTCCTCGCATCCCTCGGTGGAACCGCCCCACAGCAACGCCAAGAGATCGCAACCGGTCACGCTGGTCAACACCACCGCGACCAAGAGCAATCGCCAGCGCCAGGCGCCCGCTCTCTCGTGCGCTCGCATGACCGCACCATATCACAGGCGGCACCGGTTCAGGCAAATGGACGGACTCCGAAACCACCACCGCGGCGCGAACCGGACCCGTATTTGACCTGCCGGCCCCAACCATCTTAGGCTGACGCCATGGGGCGCTTCATATTCATGGTGCTGGGCCTCATCGGCGCGATCGGCTGCGAACAGCCCGATTGCCGAGCCGTGTGCGAGCGCACGCTGCCCTGCAGCGTCACCTTCGCGCCAGCCGACGATCCGCTGCTGCGCAAGGTCCAGTCCGGCGAGCGCACCGCCCTGGACTCGTGCGAGCAGGGATGTCGCGAGAGCCTGGCCGTCGACGACCGGAGCGCGCAGTGCCTGCTCGCGGTCGAGACCCGGGACCCCGATAGCTGCCGCGCGCAGCTTCTCGACTGCCTCGACGCACCAGGAGAAGCCGATTGACAGCCTGCGACCGCGTTGCTACGAAGGCCGCGCGCGTCGAAGCGGGCCGTCCCGGACCGCCGGTGCGGTAGAGCAGAGGAGCAATCGCCGTGGCCAAGCACAAGCAAGCACTCAAGCGACATCGCCAGAGCGTCAAGCGCGAGGCGCGCAATCGCGCCGTCAAATCCGCGCTGCGCACCATCGTCAAGAAGGCGCGCACCGGTCTCGAGAGCGGCAAGCCCGAGGCGACCGCGGTCGAGATCGCCAAGCGGTCGATCGACCGCGCGGCCAGCCGCGGCGTCTTGCACAAACGCACCGCCTCCCGCCGGGTGTCGCGCCTGGCGCGCGCCCTCAATCGAGCCAAGAGCGCCAAGTAGCGCCCCTCGCCTCCCGACCATCGAGCCAGCCGGACGCTGCGGGCTTTTGCTGGCGCGCGGGCCGGTCTAGAATGGCCGCGCCATGGTCGCCAGAAGAATCGGCAATTGCCGCGTGGTGGACGAGATCGGCAAGGGCGGGATGGCCATCATCTACCGGGCGGTCCAGGAGTCGCTCGATCGGCCGGTGGCGATCAAGGAGCTCAAGCCCGAGTTCACCAAGGACGAGCAGATCACCGAGCGGTTCCAGCGCGAGGCGCTGACGATCGCCGCCTTTCAGCACGAGAACATCGTTCACGTCTACGACTACGTGGCGCGCGGCTCTGCCCAGTTCATCGTGATGGAGTACGTCGACGGCATCAGCCTGTTCGAGCTGCTGTCGCGGGTCGAGCGGCTGCCGCCGGAGGTGGCGGCGGTGGTCGCGCTGCAGCTCGCGCGCGCGCTCGAGTACGCCCATTTTCGCGGCGTCGTCCACCGCGACATCAAGCCCAGCAACGTCATCGTCAGCAAGCTGGGCGAGGTCAAGCTGATGGATTTTGGCATCGCCCGCGCCGAGGCGCTGGGCGACCTGACCCGGCCCGGGGTCGCGCTGGGGACGCCGTCGTACATGTCGCCCGAGCAGATCATGGGCGAGCGCGTCGACTGGCGTTCGGACATCTTCAGCTTCGGCATCGTCCTGTACCAGATGCTGGTCGGCCGCAAGCCGTTCAACGAGAGCGAGCAGCGAACGGTGATGCAGGCGATCCTCAAGGATCCCTACCTGCCGCCGCGCGCGCTGTTCCCGGACATACCGCGCCGGCTTGCCAGGCTGGTCGCGCGCTGTCTGCGCAAGGCACCCGAGCAGCGCTTTTCGTCGACCGAGACGCTGCGCATGCTGCTCGAGCAGTTCGTGGCCCGGCAGGTGCGGATCAACATGCGCAGCCGGCTGGTCGCCTTCTTGCACCACCGCGGTGTGTTGACCGAGGCCGAGGCGCTGACCGTGCTGACGCGCGAGATCCTGTCGCAACCGCGGCTGGCGCGGACCGACGTCTCCGGTCCCACACCCTGGTACAGCCGCGTGCTGCCCGTCGCCGCTGCGGCCGCGATCGCGTTCGGAGTCAATCTGGCGGGTGTCGCCGCGGCCGAGCTGTTGCCCGCGCACACGGACCGCGGCGGGATCGCGCTGGCCAAGGCGCGCGGCTACCTGCGCGTCAACGTCTGGCCGTGGGCGCGTGTCTTCGTCGACGGATCGTACATCGATACCACGCCCTTCATGCGCGCGCTGCCGCTGGCGCCGGGCCGCCACACGATCGAGCTGCGCAACGAGCACTTCGAGGACGAACGGCGCGTGGTCGAGATCGAGCCCGAGCGCACCGCCAGCGTCACCATCGAGCTGACCCGACGCAGGGGGAGCGCGCCATGATCGCCCTACCGGCCAACCGCTGGCCCCTGCCCCTGGCCGTGGCGCTGGCGGCGCTGACTCCGCCGCTGGCGGCCTGGTCGCGCACGCTGACCTTTACCGCCACCGAGCCGACCACGGTCGTCGCGCTGGCCGAGATCGTTTACGGCCGCGCCTCCGCCGACATCATCCTGGCGACAGCCAACGACCTGGCGCCCAAGGCCGCGATCGCGGCCGGACAGACGGTGCACATCCCGGTCAGCTACACCGTTCCGGTCGCGCGCCCGACGCCGATCTCGGTCCTCGCCCGCAAGTATCTGCCCGGTCGCGATCGCAGCGCGCTGCTGGCGGCGGTCAACAACCTCAAGCCCGACGACCAGGTGAAGCCGCGCACCGCCCTGGTCGTGCCGGCGTTGATCTGGCACGTCGCCCGACCCGGCGACGGCATGCGCGGGATCTCGCGCCTCTACTACCGCAACGCCGAGGGCCGCTGGCTGCTGCGCCGGATCAACGGAAACCGCACCAGCGACAAGGTCGAGCCCGGCGAACGCATCCTGGTGCCGATCTTCGCGTCGTGGAGCGACAGCGAGAAGGTCGCCAACCGGCTGCAGGCGGCTTTGCCCGCCGTCGCCGCGAGCCGCGACGACAGCGGCGATGACGACGCCGATCCCGGCGAGCACGCGCCGGAGGCCGCGGCCGGCGACGACGCCGTGGCCTCGCAACCGGACGGCGCCAGCGGCGGCGCCAAGCCCACCATCAGCTCGGCCGGGGTCGAGCGGGCGCTGCAGGCGCCGGTGATAGGCGATGGCGTCGAGCTCTTCCGCCGCGGCGACTACCTGGCGGCGGTGGCCTATTTCAGGCGCACCTTGCTGGAGCCCGGTCTCGATCCAACCCTGCGCGTGGCGGCCGACGTCTGGCTCGCCTCGTGCTACGTCGCCGTCGACGAGCCCGAGCGCGCGGAGGAGGCGATGCGGGCAGCGCTCAGGCTCAGCCCGGAGCTCGAGCTCGATCCGGCGCAGACCAGCCCCAAGATCCTGCACGTGCTCGAGACCGTTCGCCAGCGCCTGGCGCCGTCCGATTCCGAGATCCCGTGATCTGGTCCGCGCTCATTCGGCGTGAAATTCGATGCGGTGTTCGCCGATCTCGAACACGTCGCCGTCGACGAGATTCATGGTCTCGACGGCGATGCCGTCGACGAATGTCCCGTTGCGCGACTTGCAGTCGCGCAGCGTAAAATAACCTTCGTCGTCGCGGTCGATGACGGCGTGGCGCCGCGAGACGTTTGTCCCCTCGAGAACGATGTCGCACTCGGCCGGGTCGCGGCCAAAGCTCAACTGCGGCCGCTCCATTGCGATCTTGACCGGCGGCCCGTCCGCGCGCCGCACGACGACGTGCGCGGAGCGGCGGATGCGCTGCCGCCGCCGCTTGCCGCGCCGCTGCTTCGACTGCACCTCGGTGGCGCGCGTCTCGTCCAGCGGTGGCATCTCGGCCGTCACCGGCGGGCTGTCGAATCCCGACGCCGCGGCGGGCGCCGCGGCGACCTCGCCCGGGGTCTCCGGCGCAACCGCCGCGCCTTCGGCGGCCGGTTCGTCCTGGAATCGATTGCCGCTATCCTCGACCATGGCGTCCTCGCGAGCCACCGCGCGCCGCCGCACCTCGGTCAGCCGGCGTCGGTGCCGAGGTCTTCGAGCAGCTTGATGACCGCCATCGCAAGCTGGTCTGCCCGCGCACCGCTCTGCTTGTGCACAAACCGCGCCGGCCAGCAGGCCTCGACCGCCTGCTCGATCTCGGCGTCGCTCTCGCGCTGCGAGTAGAACAGAATCGGCGCCGGCTTGACCCCGCGCTGCGCCTCGAGCTCGCGCAGCCGGCGTGCCGCCGCGATGCCGTCGAGGCCGGGCATCACGATGTCCAGCAGGTAGAGCGCCGTGCGCTTGCCCATACACAGGCGGTCCTCGACCAGGTCGACCAGCTTGGCGCCGTCGGGACAGACGACGACGGCGTGGCCTAGATTATGAGCGAGCAGCGCATCCTGGATGAGCTGCAGCAGCAGCTTCGAATCCTCGGCCACGACAATGTCATCGACGAGTTTCACGATCGGGGGCAAAGCGCGAGCGTCAGGCTTTGGCCTTGAGCGAGGCCACGATCTTGTCTTTGGGCGACGGCCGCTTGGCGCGGCTCGCCTGGGCCCTTCCGGTCATCTCGAAGGCTCGCGCCTCGATGGCGTGCAGTTTTTCGGCCAGCTCGTCGTTGAAAGCGTTGCTGGCCAGCGCCAACCCGTCGGGCACGGTGATCCCGGCGCGCATGCGCAGCACATTTTCTTCCAGGCTGGTGAGCGTTGCCGCCGCCGCGCGCGGCAGCGCGCGCTTGTCGGTGGTGGTGCCGGTCTTCTTCGCTGTTCTCGTCATGGCGATCTCCGCCTTCCAGTGATGCTGCGCGGCCCCGCGACCGCGCTCCCCGCCGCTCACCCATTCACCAAGCCATGCCTCATTCCACCCGTCAAATTCGTTGCCAAGATCTTGGTCGCCACCTTCATTTCACGTGCTCTCATCAGCAGTTATGAGCCTGCCAGAAGCAGACGGGGTCGGCCGCCGAAATATCCTGAAATTTCCGAAAATATCGATAAATTTCTTATTTTTTTCATTTTTTAGGAGATTATCAGGATAAAATATCCTCGCTGGACTCGTTTTTACCATTTTTTCTTTTAATATCTAAAAATATTGACCCACCTAACATCGAATTTTAAGAGAATTAAATAGCTCACTTGCTGGCGGCGCAGCGAAAGCCGACATTGTTCTTGCTGTAGTTGGGGTCCATGGCCGAGCGCGCCGCGGCGCGCGCCTCGTAATGATTGCCGGTCCAGCTCCCGCCGCGCACCGAGCGCTC
>JAFGSX010000286.1 GCA_016934455.1 Deltaproteobacteria bacterium | reverse complement strand
AGATCGCCGGCATGCTGCGCATGGAGCTGGCGCAGTACCGCGACCTGGCGGCGTTTGCCCAGTTCGGCAGCGACCTCGACAAGGCGACGCGCGAGCAGCTCGAGCGCGGCAAGCGGCTGTACGAGGTGCTCAAGCAGGACCAGTACCAGCCGATGCCGGTCGAGGTGCAGGTGGTACAGATCTACGCCGGCACTGCGACCGTGGCTGCCGATTCGCGCGAGACCTGGATCCGCAAGTATCCGGTCGAAGACATCCAGCGCTACATGAAGGAGCTGGCCGAGCACATGGTGTCGTCGCACCCGGAGCTGCTCAAGCAGATCCGGGACAACCCGAAGAAGAAGCTGGACGACGAGATCAAGAAGAAGCTCGACGCCGCGCTGCGCCAGTTCGCCCAGATCTTCAAGCCGAGCGCGGAGGCCTGATCTCGTGGCCACGCTGCGCGACATCCGCAAGCGCATCCGGACGGTGCAGAACACCGCCAAGATCACCAACGCCATGAAGATGGTGGCGGCGGCCAAGCTGCGCAAGGCGCAGGAGGCGGTCGAGAGCGCGCGCCCCTACGCGCGCAAGCTGCACCGGCTGCTGTCCGAGATCGCCCTGCACGCCGAGACCGCGGGCGAGCCGCCGCATCCGCTGCTGGAGCGGCGCGCCACCGATCAGGTCGAGCTGCTGGTGATGACCTCGGACCGCGGCCTGTGCGGCGGCTTCAACAGCAACATCCTGCGCCGGGCCGAGCGCTTTCTGTGGGAGCAGGCCGAGCAGCACCGAGAGATCCGGGTGTCGACCATCGGGCGCAAGGGGACCGAGCACTTCAGGCGCAAGAAGCAGCCGCTGCGCCAGGCCTACACCGGTATCTTCGATGCGCTCAACTACACCAAGGCCAAGACCATCGCCGACGAGCTGTCGCGGTACTTCATCGCCGACGAGGTGGACGCGGTCTACCTGCTGTTCAACGAGTTCAAGAGCGCCATCAGCCAGCAGGTGACGGTGGTGCAGTTGCTGCCGATCCAGGCAGCCGCGGCGGACGATACCGCCACCAGCGCCGTCGACTTCCAGTACGAGCCGTCGGAGAGAGGCATCCTCGATGCCCTGCTGCCGCGCTACCTGGCGACCGAGCTGTATCAGGCCCTGCTCGAGTCGACGGCGAGCGAGCACGGCGCGCGCATGACCGCGATGGAAAACGCGACCCGCAACGCCAAGGACATGACGCAGAAGCTGACGCTGCAGCTCAATCGCGCGCGCCAGGCCCAGATCACGGGCGAGCTGATGGAGATCATCGCGGGGGCAGAGGCGCTGCGCTAGCGCCACCTCCGGGAGCGCAACCATGGCAGAAACGACGGCAACGCAGGTCGGGCGGGTCTCGCAGGTGATCGGGCCGGCCGTGGACGTGGTGTTCGAGGGCGGTGCGCTGCCCGACATCTACACCGCGCTGACCACCAAGAACCCCAACATCAGCGACCGCGACGACAACCTGGTGCTCGAGGTGGCGCAGCATCTCGGTGAGAACACGGTGCGCTGCGTGGCCATGGACTCGTCCGAGGGCCTGCGCCGCGGCCAGCCGGTCAAGAACACCGGAGCCCCCATCACCGTGCCGGTCGGCCAGGGCGTGCTGGGCCGCATCCTCAATGTGGTGGGCGAACCGGTCGACGAGCTGGGGCCGGTCACCGCCAAGGAGCGGCGGCCGATCCACCGTCCGCCGCCGCACTTCGGCGAGCTGTCGACCGCGGTCGAGGCGTTCGAGACCGGCATCAAGGTGGTCGACCTGCTGGCGCCCTACATGCGCGGCGGCAAGATCGGGCTTTTCGGCGGCGCCGGCGTGGGCAAGACCGTGTTGCTGATGGAGCTGATCCGCAACGTCGCGGTCGAGCGCGGCGGCTTCTCGGTCTTTGCCGGCGTCGGCGAGCGCACGCGCGAGGGCAACGACCTGTACCACGACATGCAGGAGTCGGGGGTCATCGACCTCAAGAATTTTGAGAAGAGCCTGTGCGCCTTGATCTACGGCCAGATGAACGAGCCGCCGGGCGCGCGCGCCCGGGTCGGCCTGTCGGCGTTGACCGTGGCCGAGTTCTTCCGGGACGAGGAAGGCCGCGATGTGCTGCTCTTCATCGACAACATCTTCCGCTTCACCCAGGCCGGCAGCGAGGTGAGCGCGCTGCTCGGCCGCATGCCCTCGGCGGTGGGCTACCAGCCGACGCTGGCCACCGACCTGGGCGAGCTGCAGGAGCGCATCACCTCCACCAAGAAGGGTTCGATCACCTCGGTGCAGGCGATCTACGTGCCGGCCGACGACCTGACCGACCCGGCGCCAGCCACCACCTTTGCCCACCTCGACGCGACCACGGTGCTGTCGCGCCAGATCGTCGAGCTCGGCATCTACCCGGCGGTGGACCCGCTCGACTCGACCAGCCGCATCCTGTCGCCCGAGGTGGTGGGCGAGCACCACTACCAGGTGGCGCGCTCGGTCCAGCTCACCCTGCAGCGCTACAAGGAGCTGCAGGACATCATCGCCATCCTCGGCATGGACGAGCTGAGCCCCGAGGACAAGCTGGTGGTGGCGCGGGCGCGCAAGCTGCAGCGCTTTCTGTCGCAGCCGTTTCACGTGGCCGAGACCTTCACCGGCCGCAAGGGCGCCTACGTCAAGCTCGAGGACACCATCCGCGGCTTCGAGGAGATCGTGCAGGGCAAGCACGACGACCTGCCCGAGGGCGCGTTCTATATGGTCGGCGGCATCGAGGACGCGATCGAGCAGGCGAAGAAGATGTGATGCTGCCTGGGCAAATGCCATCGGGACCGGTGCCCGATGGCAGAGGGTCTGGCCGACAGACCCTGGAAAAAGTAGGGCGCGCCGATGCAACTCGAGATCGTCACACCCATTCGCCCGCTGCTGACCGCCGAGGTCTCCGACCTCGTCGTGCCGGGGGAGGCCGGCGAGTTCGGGGTGCTGCCCGGCCACAAGCCGCTGCTCGCCCAGCTCGGTACCGGCGTGCTCAGCTTTCGCGAGCGGGGCGGCGGCGCGACCCAACTGGTGGTCAGCGGCGGCCTGGCCGAGGTGCTCGACGACCGCATCACCGTGCTGGCCGAGTACGCCTGCCGCGCCGACGAGGTCGATCTCGCCGCCGAGCAGGCCGACCAGGCAAAACTGGAGGAGAAGCTGCGCTCGACCGCGCTGCTCGACGACGACGCCCATCGTCTGCAACACGAGCTCGAGCGCACCCGCGCCAGCATGGCCATCGTCCTGCGCAAGTAACTCGCCGTCGCCCGCCTACCTCGCCTCGACCCGCAGGTTATCGAAGCTGGCCGCGGCGCCCGCCGTGACCAGCCCGACCTCGCCGGGTGGCAAGACAGTGCCGTTATCCTGCCAGGCGACGTTGAAGCTCTCTGGCCATCCGTCGCCCGACAGCGTGCAGCGGATGGTCCCACCGATCGCGGTGACGGTCATGCGATACCAGGTGTCGAAGTTGATCGTCGGCAGGACCGCGTTGCCCGCGGCCGTGGTGGTGCATGCTCCGTCGAGCTTGCCGAGGTAGAGCCGGGCGTCGTCGCCGTCGACCACGCACACGTAATAGTGGTTGTCGCAGACGGCCGAGCCCTGCGAGCGGACGAAGGCGCCGGCCTGTTGCGGGCCGATCATGCAGGCATCGTCGAAGCGCAGCTCGACGCTGACCGCGATGTCGCCGAAGTCGCGGTCCATGACATGGCAGTCGGCGTTGATCAGGCAGACGTCGGTCTGTTTGAGCACACCGTTGTCGAGTCCCCAGGTGCCATCGTCGTCCTGCAGGTCGGCCAGCGGTCCGGCGAATTGCTGCTGGTAGAGCAGGGCGTCGATCCCGCCGGCGTCGCTGATCGCCGCGCGATCGGCGCCACCGTCGGCGGGCGCGGCATCGGCCGTTTGCTGGTCAGAGTGTGCGCCGTCTCCAGACGTCCGATCCCCCGCTGTGCGATCGGCGGTCGTGTGATCGCAGACCGCGGCATCGGTCGCGCCGCCGCGGTCGGTCTGCGCCGCATCCGGTCCGCGATCCGGGGTGGCGGCATCGCCAGCGTCGCCGGCGCCCGCATCGGCCGGTGTGACGCAGATGCGCAGATCGCGATCGCAGTAATAGCCGGCTGGACACCCCTGGTCCGATTCGCAGAGCGCCAGCCGCTGGCAGCGACCGGCCGTGCAGGAGTATCCCGTCGGGCACGACAGGTCGTCGGTGCACGGCAGCCCGCCACCGCCACCCAGTGCGGTGAAGATCTCGCAGCCGGCACCGGTCAGCGCTGCCAGGGCGCCGGCCAGGGCGCCGGCCAGAACGTGCCGCCGAACGGGCGGACAGCCCTCCGGTGGAGGCCAGGTCATGGGCGAGGTTTCGGGTCGATCGCCTTGATCGCCGGAAACGCCGGGCCCGGCTCGGCGAACAGAAAGCCCTGGGCCAGCTTACAGCCGAGCTCGAGGGCGAGCCCGCGATCGGCCTCGGTTTCGACGCCCTCGGCGATAACGGTGACGCCGGCGGCGATGGCCACCTCGCACAGGTGCCGCAGCAAGCGCACCAGTGCCGGCGCGCCGCCGCTGCGCCGCCACAGCGCCAGATCGACCTTGATGAAGTCCGGCCGCAGCAGCGCCGCCACCTGCAACCCGCTGTAGTCGGCGGCCAGGTCGTCGATCGCCACCTGGCAGCCGAGGCGCCGCAGCTTGGCCATCACGCCCGCGGCGCGCTCGAGGTCGCTGATGGTGCTGGTCTTGGTCAGGTCGTAGACCACCCGTCGCAGATGGCTGACGACGCGGCCGTTCGGTGTGACGAGCGCCGGATCGTTGAGCTCGTGCGGGTGCAGGTTTACGAACAGCACCTGCTGCTCGGGCAGCGACGACAGCGCTTCGAGCGCGACCCGGCGCACCACCTGGCCGAGCGCCTGCACCCGGCCCACCTGCTCGGCTGCGGCGAAGAGCTCGGTCGGCCCGGCAAACGCGCTGTCGTCGGGCCGGCACAGAGCCTCGCAGCCGAAGGTCTGGCCGGTCGCCAGGTCGACCACGGGCTGGAAGACCATGTGGAAGGCGGCGCCTTGGATCAGGCGGTCGAGCTGGAAGAGCTGCTCGCAGTGCGCGGCGCACGCGCCCTCGTGAATCGAATCGACGTCCGGGCCAAAATCGGGCGAGTACGAGACCACCCGGTTGCGACCGAAGCGCTTGGCGCTGTACAGCGCCAGGTCGGCGGCGCGGATCAGGTTCTTGCGGTCGGCGGCGTCGTCGGGCACCGTGGCCACGCCGATCGAGACCGTGGGCCGCTGCCCCGGGCACTCGAACGGGTGCCCCTCGACGCTGGAGCGCAGCCGCTCGGCCGTGATGGCGGCGCCGTCCTTGGGCGTCTGCGGCAGGATGATCGCGAACTCGTCGCCGCCGTAGCGCGCGGCGATGTCGTTCTGGCGCAGGCCAAACCGGAAGTCGGTGGTGCGGCTCTTGGTCTCGAGGATGTGCGCCATCTGCCGCAGGAGCTGGTCGCCGATCTGGTGGCCGAGCGAATCGTTGACCTGCTTGAAGTGGTCGACGTCGACGAACAGCAGCGACAGCGGACAGTGGTGGCGCAGCGCCCGGGTGATCTCGCGCGCCAGGCTCTCCTGAAAATAGGCGTGGTTGTAGAGATTGGTCAGCGGGTCGCGCACCACCAGGCTCTCGAGCTGTGCGTTCTTGTTCTGCAGCTCGATCAGCATGCGGCGGTTGTGGCGCTTGAGCGTCAGGATCTCGAGCGCGCGCTGCATCCGCGCCACCACCTCCTCGAGGTCGTCGAGCGGCTTGACCAGGTAGTCGTTGACGCCGAGCCGCAGCGCCTCGACCGTCGACGACAGGTTGGCGTAGGCGCTCATGAGCAGAATGGCGCTGTCGCAGTGCTCGGGATCGAGCTCGCGCACCAGGTCGAGGCCGCTGCCGTCCGGCAGCACCTTGTCGATCAGCACCAGGTCGAAGTGCTGCTCGAGCGCGCGGCGCGCCTCGGCCAGGTCGGCGGTCACGGTGACGTCGAAGCCGCGGTCTTCTAGCAGCATGTGCAACAGGCGGCGGATCGATTCATCGTCGTCTATGATCAGGGCCCGAACGGTCTGTGGCGTGTTGCCGGTGGCGATCATTAGCCTCCCCCAGAGATGCGTTTGAGCGTGCGTAGCGCCGCCTCGCCCACCGCTTCGGCGGTGAGCCCGAAGTGGCCGAACAGCTCGGGCGCCGGCGCCGAGGCGCCAAAGCGCTCCAGCCCGACCACCTCGCCGGCGCTGCCGACCCAGCGCTCCCAGCCGAGCGCCACGCCGGCCTCGACCGCGACCCGGGCCCGGATCTCCGGCGGCAGCACCTGCTCGCGGTAGCCGTCGGGTTGCGCCGCGAACAGCTCCCAGCACGGCAGCGAGACCACGCGCGCGCGCACGTTTTTGCGCGCCAGCCACTGCTGCGCCTCGAGCGCGACGGCGACCTCGCTGCCGGTGGCGATCAGCAACGCCTGCGGATCGCCGATGTCGCTGATGACGTAGCCACCGCGCGCCGCTCCCGACGCCGGCGCGTATTTCTTGCGGTCGATGGTCGGCACCTTCTGCCGGGTCAGGCAGAGCGCGGTCGGCCCGCGCCGGGAGAGCGCGCTGCGCCAGGCCTCGACCGTCTCGTTGGCGTCGGCCGGCCGCATCAGCCATAGCTGCGGGATCGCGCGCAGCGCAGCCACCTGCTCGATCGGCTGATGGGTCGGCCCGTCCTCTCCCAGACCGATGCTGTCGTGGGTGAAGACGTAGACGACCGGCAGCTCCATCATGGCCGCCAGCCGCAGCGACGGCCGGCAGTAGTCCGAGAAGACCAAAAAGGTGCCGCCGTAGACGCGGAGGCCGCCGTGCAGCGCCATCCCGTTGAGCACGCCCGCCATGCCGTGCTCGCGGATCCCGAAATGGATGTAGCGGCCGGACGGATCTTGCCGCGTCAGCGCCGGCTCGTTGCGCGGCCGCGTGTTGTTCGACGGCGTCAGATCGGCCGAGCCGCCGATGAACGTCGGCACGTGGGCCGACAGCGCGCTGATGACCGCGCCCGAGGCGGCGCGCGTGGCCAGCGCCTCGCCCGCCGCGAATTGCGGCAGGTCGGCGTCCCAGCCCGCGGGCAGCTCGCCGCGCAGCGCGCCCTCGAGCTCGCGCCACAGCGCGGGGTGGGCCTCGGCATGGGCGGCGCAGGTCCGCTGCCACTCCCGGCGCTGCCCGGCGCCGGCGCTGGCCCGGGCGCGCAGCAGGTCGCGCGCCTCGGCCGGGACCCGGAACTTCTCGTCGCTCGGCCAGCCGAGGCGGGCCTTGGTGAGCCTGACCTCGTCCTCGCCCAGCGGCTCGCCGTGCGCCTTTGCCGTGTCCTGCCGGTTTGGGCTGCCAAAGCCGATGTGGGTGCGGCAGGCGATCAGCGACGGCCGCGCCGTCTCGTCCAGCGCGGCCTGGATCGCGGCCTCGATCTGCTCCGGGTCGTGGCCGTCGACCCGCTGCGCGTGCCAGCCGTAGGCGACAAAGCGCGCCAGCACGTCCTCGCAGTTGGCGAGATGGGTCGGCCCGTCGATGGTGATGCCGTTGTCGTCGAAGAAGAGCGTCAGCTTGGCCAGCCCCCAGTGACCGGCCAGCGCACACGCCTCGTGCGAAACACCCTCCATCAGGTCGCCGTCGCCGGCGCAGACCCAGGTCCGGTGGTCGACTACGGTGTGCCCCGGCCGGTTGTAGCGATGCGACAGCCAGCGCTCGGCCAGCGCCATGCCGACCGCGTTGGCCAGCCCCTGACCGAGCGGGCCGGTGGTGGTCTCGACGCCGGGCGTCAGGCCGTGCTCGGGATGGCCGGGGGTGAGGCTCCCGAGCTGCCGAAACCGCTTGATCTGGTCGAGCGCCAGGTCGTAGCCGCTGAGGTGGAGCAGGCCGTAGAGCAGCGTCGAGCCGTGGCCGCCCGACAGCACGAAGCGGTCGCGGTCGGGCCAGGCCGGGTCGGCCGGGTCGTGTTTGAGAAAGCGCGACCAGAGCACGGTCGCCACGTCGGCCAGGCCGAGGGGCAGGCCGGGGTGGCCGGAGCCGGCCTGCTGGATGGCGTCGATGGCGAGACAGCGCAGGGTGCTGGCGGTCAGATCGTGCCGGGCGCGATCACATGGCATGCGGTGCTCCCCGAGGGCGCTCGGTCAACCCGCCTCGAGGTTGAACTCGCGCAAATCAAACCAGTAGCCGAGGCCGGAGACAGCGTCGATCTGGGCCTGCACGATGGTGCTGTGCCCATTTTCGATCTCGAGAAAGCGCGCGAACATCTTCTGGCCGTCGCCGTCCAGCTCTGCGACCATCTGCTGGTAGAAGCTGCCCGTCGCCAGCTCGGCCTCGAGCGCTCGCTTGAGCAGCTCGAGCTCGGCGCCGCGGTCGATGCGCTGGAGCGGCTGCTTGAGCTGCTTGACGCCGGCCGCGATCTGCTCGGGCCCGGGGATCGCGGTGGCCAGCTTCTCGACGGTCACCTGGCCGGTCCGCTGCCATTCGCCGAGCCGGCCCTCGAGGTACTCGATGTGATCCTGCTCCTCGTCGGCCAGGACCTGGAACACGTGGCGGCCGACGTCGTCCTTCATCTTCTTCAGCGCGTCGAGGTAGCTGTCGCGCACGCGGCGCTCGTATTCGAGGGCGGTCTTGATCGCCTGTTCCAGTTGCACGGCGGTCTCCTTCCCGGGATGCCGGATCAGGTGCCGCTGCCGGTTGCCGGCGGCGTGAAGACGCGCTGCGCCAGCTCGCGGTCGATCATCATCAGAAGCTGGGCGCTGTCCCCGGCGCGCCTGAGATCCTGCACCACCTTGTCGGCCGAAGCCTCCTCCTCGACCTGCTCGGCCACGAACCACTGCAGCAGGTTGTCGGCGGGGTGGTCGCGCAGCTCGCGCGCCAGGTCGACCAGACCGTGGATCAGGCTGGTCACGTGCTGCTCGTGTTTGTAGACCGCCTGGAAGCAGTCGAGCGGCGACTTCCACTCGGTCTCGGGCGCCTCGATCGCGGTCAGCGCGATACGACCGCCGCGCTCTGCCACGAAGTCGAAGAACTTGAGGGCGTGCATCAGCTCCTCTTGCGCCTGCACCCGCATCCAGTTGGCGCAGCCGGGCAGGCTGAGCGACTCGAAGTAGGCCGCCATCGAGAGGTAGAGATAAGACGAGTAGTACTCGGCGTTGATCTGCTGGTTGAGCGCCGCTTCCATCTTCTTCTGCACGGTCTTTCTCCAGTTTTCCTTTGGGGGTTCAGTTCTCGGTCAGCACCAACTGGTCGTACTCGGTCTCGATGCGCAGCTTGTGCTTGGCCTCTTCCTGCGCCAGCGCCTCGAGCGTCTGGCGCAGCTTCTGGCTGGTGGCGATCTCGGCCAGCGCGCTGTACATGTCGTAGGCGGCCTTCTCGCGCTGCATCGCGTACTGCAGGATCTGCTGGTAGTCGAGATCGGGGCTCATCTCGACCTCCTCCATCAGCTCGGCGATGCCGAGGTCGGTGATGTCCTCGGCCGACGGCCGCAGCCCGCCGGACTGCTGGGCTCGGATCAGAATCTCCTTGTGCTCCCGCTCCTGCTCCGCGAACTCGGAGAACATCTCCCGGACGTGCTGTTGCTTGGCCCGCTGGGCCAGGTCCGCGTACATCGCGGCCGCCCTCTCCTCCTCCCGGATCGCAAACGCATAGATCTCCTGCCCGCTCTTGAATGCCGCCATGTCCTCCTCTGCGACCGCGGCCCCCGACGCCCGCGGCTGGGCCGCAGCGTTGTGCTGCGGTGCCCCCGGATCCGATTGCAGTCTAGATCACCTCGCCCCGAGAAAAAAACCAGTAACCTAAGGGTCGCGCGTGGACTACATAGCTACCACGGACCGGAGATCAGGCGATGCCCAGGACCCGCCCGCTCGACTGGATCGGCTGCCACGTCTCGACCGGCGGAGGCCTGCACACCGCGCCCGCTCGCGCCGACGCGATGGGAGCGGCGGTGATGCAGATCTTCACCGCCAACCAGCGCACCTGGCGCGCGCCGCCGCTGACCGCCGAGGGGGTCGCGCAGTACCGGCAGGCGCTGGCCGCGTCGTCGGTGCGCCTGGTGATGAGCCACGACAGCTATCTGATCAACCTGGCCAGCCCCAAGCCCGACGTGGCCGAGAAGTCGCTGGCGGCGTTTGTCGAGGAGTACCGGCGCTGCACGCTGCTCGGCATCCCGCTGCTCAACTTTCATCCCGGCGCCCACCTGGGCGCGGGCGAGGAGGCGGCGATCGAGCTGGTGGCGGCCGGCATGCGGACCGCGCTCGCCGACCAGCCGGAGAGCGCGACCCGGCTGGTGGTCGAGCTGACGGCGGGGCAGGGCAGCAACATCGGCTGCACGCTCGAGCAGGTGGCCGCCATCCTCGACGACGCGGCGGCGCCCGATCGCAGCGGGGTCTGCGTCGACACCGCGCACGTCTACGCCGCCGGTTACGACATCAAGAGCGAGGCGGGTTACCGCAAGTTCTTTGCCGACTTCGAGCGCGCGATCGGTCTCGACAAGCTGGTCGCCTTTCACCTCAACGACAGCAGGAGCGCGCTCGGCTCGCACGTCGACCGCCACGAGTTCATCGGCGAGGGCGCGCTCGGCCGTGGCTTCTTCCGGCGGCTGGTCCGCGACCGGCGCTTCGCCGACGTGCCGATGTTCCTGGAGACGCCCGACGAGGAGCGCTACGCCGAGGAGATCAAGCTGCTGCGCAGGCTGCGCCGGGCGCCCTGGGATCGTCTGATGACGGCGCGTGCGGCGCCGCGCGCGCTCACTTCGCGGCCGCCCTCTCCTCGTCGGTGAGCAGCAGCCCGGGGTCGTGGAACGGCGCCTCGATCACGCCCGAGAACATGCCGGCGCGCGCGCCGTCGATGACGCGGTGGTCGAAGGTTCCGCACAGCCGCAGCACCGGCCGCACCACCACCTTATCGCCCTCCGCCCACGGCCGCGGCTTGATGCGGGTGACGGTCAGGATGATCGGGCAGCGCGCCACCGGCGTGAACGGCGCGAAACCAGAGTCGATGCCGTACATGCCGACGCTGGTGACCATGGCGCTGCCGAACGGATCGCGCGGCATGCCCAGCTTGGGCAGGTGCAGGTTGAGCTTGTTGGTCAGCAGCGACATCAGCGCCAGCACGAAGCGCACGCCCCACAGCGGCAGCGCGCGAAACAGGTTGCGGCTGCGCTTGAAGGTGGGGTCCTTGTCCTCGCGGATGTCGCGCGCCGATCCCTGCAGCTTCTCGGCGATCTGCTGGAGCGACATCTGGTCGGCGCCCCGCAGCTTGAAGCCGGACAGATCGCGGCCGCCCTCGGTCGCCACCTGGCAGAAGATGTCGATGTGGTCGCGCAGCCAGATCCGGCTCCAGCCGATCTTGGCGTTGAGCTCGGGGTGCTTGGCAAAGGCGAGCGCCAGCGCGCGCGTCACGAAGTGGGTCACCGTCACCTTGCAGCCGTGGCGCTGGCCGTAGTCGTCCATGAACTGCTGCGCCTTGGTCATGTCGATGTCGGTGAAGCCGAAGATGTGCGGGTCGTTGGGCGCGTGCCACATCGAGGCCGCCATCTTGCGAAATGAGGACGGATCGGCCAGCGGATGAAAGTCCTTCACCTCTCCTCCTGGATGCGGCGGTGTGCGGTGTCCGCGGTCAGCACGCCGTTATGCTCGTCGATCCAGCGCACCGCGCGCTGGTCTGCGGTGGTCGAGAGCCAGATCGGCAGCAGGCTATCAACGATGCGGCCGCCGGTCACCAGCTCGCGCAGCGCGCCGATCCGGAATCGCAGCTCGGGCGGTGCGGCGCGGGCGAGGTGCGGTCGCACGACGTGGCAGGTGTACGGCCTGAGCACGCCGTCCTCGTCGCGCCGCGCGCTGTGGCCAAAGCTGCGGCACAGGTAGGGTCGGACCGGGTAGACCAGGCAGCGCCCGGCCTCGAGCAGCGGGCAGACAAAGCTGTCCGGTGCGCCGGCCTCGAGCGCGGCCCGCAGCGCGGCGGCGCGCCCGGCGACGGCATCGCGCAGCGCCGGCTCGATCTCCGCCAGATGGCGCTCGATGAGCGCGAACTCGAGGCCGCTGACCAGCGGCGCCTCGGCGCAGCAGCAACGGTGGCAGCCGTCCGGGCAGGCCGCGGCCGGGTGGCGCTCGAGAAAGCGCCCGATCGCGTCGTCGATCTCGCGATAGAGCGCGGTCAAGGCCGCGAGCTGGTCGGTCTCTCTCATGGGGTCCCGATCCGCGGCGTTTCCCTGCCGCGGGCGCAGCCACCGATCTAAGCTAAATTTCGGCCCCGCCAGATATAGGAAACGACTGGCCGCGCGCCATGGCCGAAGAGGTGTGCCCATGCCTCGACCGGTGGGTGATGGAAACGGCGTTTTACGGACAACCGTCACCGGCACCGGCCGCGCGCGCGAGACCTTGCCTGCCATCGACACTGGCCCTGGCCGGACGGATCGGAGCGCGGACGGCGATCGGCTCGAGCGCAGCGGTGGCACGGCCTCGGTGCACACCCTGGCCGGCGGGCGGCGCAGCAGCAGCGCGGTCGTCGCGGTACGAACCACGACCGTCTTTCCGGGAGGTCTGCAGTTCTCGAACAAAGGGTTCACGGTCGACGGGTTTGGCAGCGCTACCAACGCCGGCGTCACGCTCGGCACGGCCGCGGTGCTGGAGAAGGCGGCCCAGAAGCTGTGCGCCCTCGATGCCAATCCCTTCGCCGGCCGCCAGATCTCGGCCAAGGTGCGCGCGGCGCTGGTCGATCACTGCGAGCCGTTCTTGCTCGCCGGCCGCGACCAGCGCCGGTCGTCGCTGCTCGGGGTGCGCGCGCGCGCGGCTTCGTTCGCGCTGATGGTCCGCACCGCCCAGGCCATGACTCCCAAGAGCGAGGCGGCCGCGTTTCGGCGCACCGTCGACCTGCTGCTGGCAGCGGCGCAAACCGAGAGGCACCCGGGATTGCGGCGGCATATGCTGATCGGACTCGAGATGCTGCCCGCGGCTCGGCTCAGCTCCGAGCAGAAGGCCGCGCGCGACGGGCTGGTGGCCAGGCTGCTGCCAGCGGCGCCGCCCTACGACGCCTGGTTCGGCGGCCAGAGCAAGCCCGAGCTGCGCGCCAAGCAGTACGTGATGGAGGGAGAGCACTTCTTTCGCGACGAGGTGGCGGCCTATCGCGCCAACGGCTGGCAGATCGCGAGGCAAGACGACAGCCACGTCGTCGCCAGCAAGCTGCTCGAGGATCCCAGCGGCAAGCAGCCGCCGGTGCAGGCGCGGGTCGAGCTGGTCAAGCAGTCCGAGCGCGTGCTCGACGAGATCGACGATCCCAAGCTGCACCTGATCCTGTACAGCGGCCACGCTCAGCTCGGCGGCGTGGCCAAGTGGTCGATGGACGGCGTCCGCACGGGCGGCGGCAAGAACAAGCTGGTCGGCTTCTTTTCGTGCCGCGGCAAGCAATCGCTGGCGCGCTTTCGCCGCAGCTACCCCGGGGCGCAGTTGCTGGTCTCGAATCAGGGCACCTACGGCAACGACGATCGCATCGTCGTGCAAAACCTCTTTCGGGCGATCGGTGCGCGCGAGTCCTATGCCGCCCTGAACCGGGCGGTCGAGAGCGCCGGCGTCTGGGAGAAGAACAACTACATCTACCCCGACGACCGCCGCAGCCTGGAGCACTTCGATTTCGACGGCGACGGCCGCATCGATGCGGGCGTGGGCGGTCGCGACCTGCTGTTCACCCCGGTGGTGGCCAAGGGCCGCGGCAACTCGATGAGCTTTGCGCCGGTCAAGGTCGACTCCGGCGCCGACGTCAGCAAGCTCGACGGCGGCCACGTGACCAACGCCGTCGAGTGGTTCAACACGGTCTACTTCTACTGGTCCGAGGCCTGTGGCCGGCCCAAAGAGAAACAGGCTGCCGATCGGTTCTACGCCGACGGCTGGTTCAGATCGGACGATCCGGACGAGCTGGTGAGGGTGAGCAAGGGCAGCGGCAGCGATGGCAAGCCCGCATACCGGGTGCAGGTCAACGCCGCCTACGCGCACCTGAGCAACGACGCCCTCGGCGCGCTGCTGACCTACGGCCTGGCGCTCGAGATGTTCGACCGGCTGCGCCGCGACGAGCCGCTCAGCGAGCGGCGGCTGCGCGCGCTGGCCATGGTCGGCTCCTACACCTCGTACCAGGTCGAGTATTCCGACCTGGCCGACCTGCTGCTCAAGAAGTTTGGCCAGCGCTTTGGATTCCCGCCGACGCTGACCTGGGAGGTGGTGGACAGGGCCGTGTCGTCGGACCACGAGAACGAGGCGTCGGACAAGGTGATGCGCAACCTCGAACGCGGAATGCGGTACCCGTTTCTCGAGGTCAACCCGCGCAACATCGATATGCGCTTCAGGACCTACGTGGCCCGGGCCCTCGGCGAGCTGCGCCGGAGCGATAGCGCGGTCGGTCGCGCCACCTACGAGGCGCTGGTCACCGGCCGGGTCAAGCTCGACGAGCTGGGCGATCTGACCCGGCACGACTTCATGACTCTGCGCAGGGAGCTGTTGCCCGACGTCAGGCTCGAGGCCGAGGATTTTCACAGGCTGCACACCGAGCCGGTGCTGCGGGCCATCACCGCCTCGGTCGACGGCTACATGTGGGACGACCGGCTCTATGTCTCGCCCGGGCAGACCCCCGATGCCCTGGCGACCACGCTGGTGCACGAGGTCAACCACATCATCAACCGGTCCGAGGAGAACTATCGCAGCGCCGCCGGTATCTTCGTCGAGGAGTACCGCGCCTATTACGCCGAGCAGCTTTTTCGCGGCATCGAGATGACCAGGGCTCGCTGTCGCGCGCTCAAGGAGCAGGTGATCCGCGACTACCAGCTCGTCGGCGTGTCGCCCGACGACGTGGCGGACCGGCCGCCCGGCCGCTTCGCCTTCGACGCCGGCCCCTGAGCCAACCCAGGAGCGCCCGCCGCCGGGACCCGAGGCGTCCGGGGTTGCGACCTGGGCACATCGCCCCTTCTGCTCGACCGCGCTCCAATGTATCTTGTGCCGATTGGCGGGGGCTGTGTAAGAATACACTCGATTCGCGTTCGCCCGCGGCAGCGGTCGACGGGCCCGATGGAGACCGCGCTCGGCGCGGCACGGTGAGAGGCGCGGGGAGATGAAGCTCAAGATCAAAGATCTGCAGTCCTCGCAGGTTCACGATGTCCCGCCCGAGGGCGCGGTGCTGGGTCGCGAGCGCGCCAAGAACGACATCCCGGTCAAGGGCGGCTCGGTCTCCAAGCAGCACGCCCGTATCTATTTTGGTGGCGGCACCTGGTACATCGAAGACCTCAACTCCTCCAACGGCACCTTTTTTGGCAACCGGCGCATCACGGCCCCGACCCCGCTGACCGTCGGCGCGGTCTTCTCCCTGGCGCAGCAGGCCTTCGAGGTGGTGGCCATCGAGGCGACCGGCAAGGGCGCCCGGCAGCAGCCGCAACCATCGCTGGACGACGACATCGCCGATCGCAACACCGCGGAGGAGAAGCGGCCGATCGTGCGCAAGTCGTCGATCAGGGAGGCGGCACGTGAACCGCCCCCCCCGCCGCCTCAGCCCATGCCACCCGAAATCGAGGACCAGCCGAGCATGACGTCGCCGCACCCGGTGGGCGTGGGCGTGGGCCCGGGCGAAGGCGAGGACGAGGAACCGCAGAGCATCTCGTTCGGCTATTTCATGATCGCGGTGCCCAAGGCGGTCGCGTACTACCTCGCCGCCGCCCCGGTGATGCTGTTCACCTTTCCGGCGTACGTCCGCAAGAGCATCAGCGAGCCGCGCTTTCATCCGATGAAGTGGCTGGAGCTGGCGGCGTACTTCATGCCGGCCTACTTCATCATGATGTTCGTCGGGCCGCTGTGCGCGTTTCTGGCCAGCCTGCTCCACGGTCAGGTTGTCATCACGGTCCTGATATCGGGTCTCATCGTGGCCGCCATCAGCAGCGTGGTGGGCGGTCTGGTCGGCGGCCTGATCTGGCATCCGGTCAACGAGTGGATCATCAGGAAGATACTCAAGGGCGAGTCCGATCCCGGTTCGCGCACCAACTACGCGATGACCTTCTTCACCGCCATCATCATCGTAACGTTGGCCCAGGGCATCGGCGCGCTGGTGATGGCCCTGCCGCGTCCGGCCACCGGCATCATCGCCGGCATTCTGGTGATCATCTACGGTGTGATCGGGCCGATCTTGACGCTGGTCGGCACGGCGGCCACCCTCATCGTCGCCTATTTCTGGCTCAAGGATGGCTTCAAGGCCGCGCGCTGGGCGCAGATCGTGGTGCTGGTGGTCGGCGCGCTGGCCGTGCTCGGCACCGTCGGTCTGTTCGGCAGCGCGCTGTGGGGCGGCATCCAGACCATGCGCGCGGGAGGCGGCGGTGCGGTCGCCGTGGCCGATCCGGCCGCCGTGGCAGAAGCGATCAACAAGAAATACGCGTCGGAGCTTTCGGCGCTGCAGGAAGCGGCCGCCAAGGGTGACGCCGAGGCGACCAAGAAATACCAGGAGCTGGTGCAGAAGATGGCGGCCGAGGTGGCCGAGGCCAGAGAGGCCGCCGAGAAGGCGGCCGAGAAGGCGGCCGAGGATGAGGCCAAGAAGGCTGCCGACGACAAGAAGGCTGCCGACGACAAGAAGGCCGCCGACGACAAGAAGGCCGCCGACGACAAGAAGACTGACGACGACAAGAAGGCTGACGACGACAAGAAGGCGGCCGACGACAAGAAGGCGGCCGACGACAAGAAGGCGGCCGACGACAAAAAGGCCGCTGACGACAAGAAGGCGGACGACGACAAGGCCGACGAGCCCAAGGACGACGTGGGCGGGGTCGATTTCTCGTCGGGCGCGGTGGCCTCGGGCAGGACGCCCTACCAGGACTTTGTGGCCAAGGTCAAGGCGATCGAGAAGACGATCAGCGAAGATCCGACGCTGCTGCGCGACAAAAAGGTGGCCGACGACTACAAGCGGCTGCTCAGGAACCAGACCGAGATCGACCGCAAGTTCAACAAGAAGGTCAAGGAGCCCTGGGAGAGGAAGCTCAACGCGCTCTATCGCGACGCCGCTTTCTACGATGAAAACAAGAAGATCGTCGACAGGTTGCACCAGAATCTTCAAGGGGGTTGAGGCCCGGCGCGGCGAGGCGATGATCATCGAGCAGCCACGCTGATCGGTGCGCTGTGGGGGTGCCATGCCTGTTGCCGCGCTGGTCGCGATCGGCTTCGCTGCCGGCTGTGCGCTGGCGCCGCTACTCGGGGACCCGGTCTGGGGCGCCGTCGCCGTCGCCCTCCTGCTCACCGTCGTACTCGGCGCGCTGATCTTCTTCCAGCGCGGTCCGCGCCTGACGCTGCTGCTGCTGGCCGCCCTGTGCGCCGGGCTGGCCGCGCGCGGCGCCCAGCGCGCTGACCAGTTGGCGCTGGTGCACACCCTGGAAGCCGATCTGACCGAGCGCATCTATCTGGGGGAGGTGCGCGCAGACAGCGGCGCCCCGCTCGAGCACCGCGAGCTGCTGGTGGCGACCGCGATCGACGTGGCCGGTCGGCAGCGGCCCGCGCTGGTGCTGCTGCGGCTGCACGGTCTGCCCGCGGCCTGGCCCCGCTTCGAGCCGGGCGCGCGGGTGCAGTTCCGGACCCGGCTGGTGCCGCCGGTCCCGGCCTGGCAACCCGGCCAGTTCGATTTCAGGTCGCTGTGGCTGGCGCGCGGTGTGATCGCGCGCGGCAACATCGCCCGGCCCGCCCAGCTCGTCGCGGTGTCGACCGAGGTGCCGGCCTGGCGCATCGGCATCGGGCTCGCGCGGCTGCGCCAGGCGCTCGGTGCCGCAGTAGATCGCGCGCTGCCGGACGAGGCAGCGGCCCTGACCCGGGCCATGGTGCTGGGCGATCGGAGCGACGTCACGCGCGAGCAGCGCGCCGTGTTCGACGGAGCCGGCACCGGCCACCTGCTCGCGGTCAGCGGCCTGCACGTCGGAGCATTCGCCGGGTTGATGTTCGCGCTGTGCAGTCTGCTCTGCCGGCGCTGGGAGTGGTTGAGCCGCCGCATCGCGCCACGGCGCCTGGCTGCGCTGTGCGCGGCGCCGAGCGGCTTGCTCTTTGCGCTGGTCGCCGGCGCCTCGCCGTCGGCGCTGCGCGCCGGCATCATGTCGCTGGCCGTCTGCATCGGCATCGCCGTCTGGCGAGAACGCGCCACGGTCTCGGCGCTGGGCCTCGCCGCCCTGGTCCTGCTCGGGCTGTCGCCGGCGGCCGTCGACGACGTCTCGTTT
>JAFGSX010000285.1 GCA_016934455.1 Deltaproteobacteria bacterium | reverse complement strand
GGTGGTCAAGCCGGGCGACCGGCTGAGAGTGCGCGTGCTCGAGGTCGATCTCGAGCGGCGGCGTATCTCGCTCACGGCGCGCAGCGACCAATCGGCACCGAAGCCAGCGCGCGAGGACATACCGCGGCCGCGGCGATTCACCAACAACCCGTTCGCCGAGCTGCTCAAGAAGCGGTGAGCGGCGGCCGATCGGCGGGCGGCACCGGCGACTTGCGCGCAGGCCTCAAGTCGCGCTCTAGTCGCGGGATTTCGGGGTCGGGGTGAAGGTCGATATGGCCGGGTCGCCGCCGGGCAACCGGATTTCGATGCTGCTGGCCGTGGCGGCCGGGGTGGTGCTGGGCGCCGGGGTCTTGCAGCTCAGCATCCTCGCCGGCCGGATGCTGTCGGCGCCGGCGGTCTCCGCGCCCGCCAGCGCGCCGGCGTCCGGCGAGCGCGCCAGGCCCTACTTCGCCCAGCAGGCCGAGGACGTCATCGTCGCCAACATCTTCGACTGGCTGCAGATCGAGAAGCCCACCTACCTCGACGTCGGCGCCTTCGATCCGGTCGTGGACAGCAACACATTTCTGTTTTACCTGCGCGGCAGCCAGGGGGTGCTGGTCGAGCCCAATCCAGCGATCGTCGACCGGCTGCGGGCGGTGCGACCGCGCGACAAGGTGCTGGGCGTCGGCATCGGGGTGACCGATCAGGAGGTCGCCGACTACTACGTCTTCAGAAACCGGTACCAGCTCAACACGTTCTCGAAGGCCGAGGCGGACAAGCTGGTCCGGGCCTTTGGCCCGCAGGTCCTCGAGCAGGTGATCAGGCTGCCGCTGGTCAACATCAACGCGGTCATCGCCGACAATTTCCAGTCGACACCAGATCTGGTCTCGATCGACGTCGAGGGGCTGGACCTGGCGATACTCGAGACGCTCGATTTCGAGAGATACCGGCCGATCGTCATCTGCGTCGAGACGCTCGAGCCGGGATCGATCTGGCAGCGGGACGAGATAGCGAAGTTTTTGTCCGGCAAGGAGTACGTCGTCAGGGGTATGACCTTCGTCAACACGGTGTTCGTCGATCTGCGTCGTCTCAGGAGCTTCGTGCCGGCGTCACCGCCGGCACCGGGCTGAGCCCCGGTCGCGGTTGTCGCGGGCCACGCGCTCGGGCGCGCTGCAAACGGGCGGCAGGAGTAGTATCTTCATATCGACATGAAGAAGCTGGTCGCCATATCTCTGGCGCTGCTGATCGCGCCGCCGGCCCTGGCCGCGACGCTGGTCATCGACGATTTCACGTATACCGACAGTGCGGCGGCGCGCGCCGTCTGGCAGGAGATGGCCGGCTCGCTGCCGGTGGAGATGGCCGACGCCGGCCCCTGGGGCAACGAGCGGGTCATGAAGCTGCCCTGCGATTTCTCGACCGCGGAGCGGCAGCGCGCCTACTGGGACCGCACGGCCGGTCTCGACCTGTCCGGCTACCGGCAATTCGCGATCGAGGTCTTCGTTCCCGACTCGGGCGCGGTGTCCAACTTCACCCTCTACTTCCGATCCGGCAGCGGCTGGTACGGCCGCGGCGTCAGCGTTGCGGTCCCCGGCTGGCAGACGCTCTACTTCTCGGCCGGCGACTTCAACGCCGAGGGCACGCCGACCGGCTGGGACCAGATCGACGCCATCCGGCTGTCGCCGTGGCGCGAGACCAGCCACGACAGCTTTCTCGCCATGCGCAAGCTGTACGCGTTTACCCCGGCGCTGGCCCTGGTGTTGGACACCCGCACCGCCGATGCCAGCACGGCCGAGAACACGACCGAGCTGCTGTCGGGATGGCTGGCTCGTTTCAATGTCCCGCTGGGCGTGATCACCGACACCGACGTCGAGGCCGGCCTGCTCGCCGGCTCCAAGATGGCGATCCTGCCGTACAACGACACGCTTTCGGATGCGGCCCTGACCGCGCTCGAGAGCCACGTGGCAGCGGGCGGCAAGCTGATGGTCTACTACGAGCTCGAGGCCCGCGTCGCTGCGCTCCTCGGCATCCAGCGCACCGGCTGGACCGCGGGCGATTTTGCCAGCTACAGCTTTCAGGACAGCGCCATCCAGTATCTCCCGTCGCCGGTGCGCCAGGACTCGTGGAACATCACCATCGCCGCCCCCGCCGCCGGGCTCAATGCCCGGACCATCGCCACCTGGCAGGACAGCGCTGGAAATTCCACCGGCCACCCGGCCTGGCTCGCCAGCGACAATGGCCTGTTCATGTCGCACATCATGCTCGGCGACGACGCCGACACCAAGCAGGCCATGCTGCTGATCCTGGTCGGCCACTATGTCCCGGAGATCTGGTCGAGCGCTGCCGCCGCGCTCATCGACGACATCGGCAGGATCGCCGACTACATCTCATACGTCGAAGCGGTTGCCGACATCCGCGCCCGCGCCGCGTCCGGCGCGCGTGGACCACGGGTCGAGGCCGAGCTCGCCCAGGCCGAGACCCTGCGCAACAGCGCGATCGACCTGGTCTCGAGCGGCGACCACGCCCAGGCGGTCCTGATCGCCGGCGATGCGAAGCGGCACCTGCAGCAGGCCTACTACCTGTGTCAGAGCCCGGTCTGGCCCGAGTTCCGGGCGGTGTGGCAGCACAGCGGCACGGGTCCCTACCCCGGCGACTGGCCCGCCGCCATCGACGCCCTGGCCGACAACAACTTCAATGCGGTCTTTCCCAACATGCTGTGGGGCGGTCTGGCCCATTACAACAGCTCGCTGCTGCCGCACTCGACGACGTACAACACCTACGGCGACCAGATCGCGGCCTGCATCGGCGCCGCCCACGCCCGGGGCGTCGAGGTCCACGTATGGAAGGTCAACTGGAACCTCGGCAATGCGCCCCAGCCCTTTGTCGACTCGATGCGGGCCGCCGGCCGCACCCAGGTCGACCGCTACGGGCAGCCGGTCGACTGGCTCTGCCCGTCGCACCCGGACAACTTTGCCCTCGAGCGGGATTCGATGCTGGAGGTGGTCGCCAACTACGACGTCGACGGTATCCACTTCGACTACATCCGTTACCCGGACAGCGACGCCTGCTACTGCGACGGCTGCCGCGCCCGGTTCGAGCAGCAGACCGGCAACCCGGTCGCGGCCTGGCCCGACGACGTGGTCGACGGCGGCCCGCTCGAGACCGAGTTCCTGGCCTGGCGCCGCCAGCAGATCACCGACCTGGTCGACGCCGTGTACCGGGGCGTGCAGGCGATCAAGCCGCAGGTCAAGGTCTCGGCCGCGGTCTTTTCGAGCTACGGCTACTGCCGGGACGGCGTCGGCCAGGACTGGGTAAACTGGATCGACCAGGGCATCGTCGATTTCCTGTGCCCGATGGACTACACCAACGACTTCGATCGATTCGAGAGCCTGGTCACCGAGCAGCTCGGCTATTCGGCCGGACGCGTTCCGATCTTTCCCGGTATCGGCGCCAGCTCGTCGAGCAGCGCCTTTGGCCCGGACGGCGTGATCGCCCAGATCCAGATCACCCGGAACCTGGGGAGCGGCGGCTTCATCATCTTCAACTACGACCGGGAGCTGGCCGAAGACGATCTGCCGGCCCTGGGGCTGGGCGCCACCGCTGCCGTCGAGCCCGGAGCGCTGGACGCCGGCACCGCCGATGCGAACGCCGCCGACGGCGGGGCGTCGGACGTGCCAGCGCTGGATCGGCCCGCCGGCGACCAGGCGGCGGCCGACAATGCGAGCCCTGACCTGGTGTCGACGGATCAAGCCAGGCCCGACGCCGGTGGCAGCGACGCGGCAGTCGACGATCGGCCGGGCAGTGCGACCGACACGGCCGGCGACGCCAGGACGGCGGATCGCATCGCCGACGGGGGTTGCGCCTGCACCGCAGACGACTTCGCGCCGTCGAAGTCCGCGCTGCTGCTGGTCGCTGCCGTCGTCGTGGCACGGGTCAGGCGCCGGCGCAGCGATGTTGCGGCGCCCCGCAATTGATTTCAGAACCTGTTTTTGCTTTTATCCGCCGCAATCACACCGAGGGACGTCATGAAAAAGCTGTATGGTCTTGGCGCGGCGCTCGCCGCAGGGCTCTGGTCCATCTCGGCGCTGACTGCTGCCGCGGCGCCGGCGCCGACGGCCAAGCAGGGGCCGGCCGACTTTGTCTACTCGTGCACGCCGCAGGCGCAGCAACTCGTGCGCCAGGCGTGGGAAATGATGTACCAGGGGCACGGCGCCGAGTCGCTCGCGCCGCTGCGCGAGGCGGTCAAGACCGATCCAGCCTGTGTCGCAGCCAAGTACCTGCTCGGCGCCTGGGGCGAGGGCGCCGAGGCCAAGAGAATGGCAGCCGAGGCGTTTGCCGCGGTCAACCAGTTGCCCGAGGCAGAGCGCACGCTGCTCGAGGCGGTGGAGGCGGCGCGCCAGGGCGACGCTGCCTCCGAGACCGCCAGGATCAAGAAGCTCACCGAGCTGCAGCCCGGCAACTGGCTGGCTCACCTGATGCTCAGCTTCAACGCCAGCTACCACCAGCAGCGTGAGCTCGCGCTGGCCGAGGCCAAGAAGGCGGCCGAGCTCAATCCGACTTCGGGCGCCGCCTGGAACGTGCTCGGCTACGCCTACGTCAACCTCCAGCGCACCGACGACGCGATCGCCGCGTTCAAGAAGTACGCGGCAGTGGCGCCGAGCGAGCCCAACGCTCACGATTCGCTCGGCGATGCGCTGCTCGAAGCCAATAAGATCGACGAGGCCGAGGCCGCCTACCGCAAGGCAATCGAGGTGTCGGCCGGAAAGTTCTACCTGTCGTGGAGCGGCGTGGCCGTGGTGCGCTGTCTCAAGACCGACTGGAAGGGTTGCCGCGACGCCCTGGCCAAGCAGAAGGCGGGCGAGACCATGGTCGGGGCGAAGGCGGCCATCGACGAGAACGTGGCCTGGAGCTACGTGGCCCAGGGCAAGGCCAAGGAAGCGCTCAAGACGCTGGACAGCGCCGCGAAGGAATACCGAAAAGCCAAGAGCGACGCGGCCGCGACCGCTATCCTCGCGTCGCGCGCCTGGGTCCTCTACATCGTGGGTCGCCACCCCGAGGCGATCAGAGCGGCTGACGCCGCCGACAAGGGCGACGTCTCGACCATGCCCGAGGGCAACCAGCGCGCCACGCGCATCGGCACGGCCGTGGTGCGCGCCATGGCGCTGGCGCGGTCGGGCAAACCGGACGCGGCCGAGCAGGCGCTGACCGCGGTCGACACCGACGTCGAGAAGACCGCTGCCGATGTCTATCTGCAGGCGTTGGTGGCCATGGCGCGCGGCGAGATCGCGCTGGCCAAAAAGGACGTGGCGGCCGCCGTCAAGCAGTTCGCGATCTGCCCCGAGACCTCGGTGAACTGCCGCCTGCAGCTCGCGCTCGCCCAGGACAAGGCGGGCGACAAGGAGGCGGCCAAGGCAACGCGAGAGGCGCTGCTCACCCATCCGCGGCGCTGGATCTTTTACGTCTGGGTGCGCAATCAGATCGACAGCAAGAAGGTGACCAAGCAGGCGACCGCGGCCAGCGCCAAGCCAAAGGCGAAATGACGAGCCTGCCATGAACGCGCCTTCTTCCCGCTTCGCCGGTGCCGCCAGCTACGTGCTCGACGACGAGCTGGCCAAGATCGTCAACGTCAGCATCGCCCTCGAGCTGCCGCTGCTGCTCAAGGGCGAGCCGGGCACCGGCAAGACCATGCTGGCGCACGCCATCGCCGAGTCGCTCGGCCTGCCTCTGATCGTGCTCAACGTCAAATCCTCGATGAAGCTGGTCGACGCGCTCTACCAGTACGACACGCTGACCCGGCTCAACGACAGCCGCTTTGGCGACAGCAAGCGCAACGTCGCCAACATCGAGGAGTACATCCGGATGGGCAAGATCGGCCAGGCCTTCACCTCCGAGCAGCGGGTGGTGCTGCTGATCGACGAGATCGACAAGGCCGACACCGATTTTCAGGACGACATGCTCGACGTGCTCGACCAGATGCAGTTCGACATCATCGAGATCGACAAGACCATCCGCGCCCGGCAGCGGCCGATCATCGTCATCACCTCCAACGCCAAGAAGGATCTCTCCGATCCGTTCCTGGGGCGCTGCAACTTCCACCACATCGCGTTTCCCGATCCCGAGCTGATGCGGCGCATCGTCCTCACGCACTTTCCCGCCCTGCAGGAACAGGTGCTCGAGGCGGCCGTCGGCGCCTTCTACCGCCTGCGCGCGATCGAGGGGGTCGAGAAGAAGCCGGCCACGCGCGAGCTGATCAACTGGCTGCGCGCGCTGCAGAGCGATCCGGACTTCAAGCCGGCCGCGCTCAGGCAGGGCCTGGTGCCGCACCTGGGCGTGCTGTTCAAGAAGAGCGGCGACTACGCAGCGGCCAGCACCCGGTTGTCGCGGTCGAGGTGATCGGTGTTCGCGGCCTTCTTCTACGCGCTGCGCGACGCCGGCGTGCCGGTATCGCCGACCTCGTTCTTGCGCCTGCAGCGCGCCCTCGGGCTGGGGCTGATCCAGTCGCTCGACGACTTCTACGCGGTGGCGCGCAGCCTGCTGGTCAAGAGCGAGCGCTTCTTCGACCGCTACGATCAGGTGTTCGCGCACATCTTCGCCGGCGCCGCGGCGCCGGTCGCCGACGGCGTGGAGCTGGGCCAGGCGATCCGGGCGCTGCTCGAGCAGTGGCTGGCCGAGCCGGCCGAGCTGGCGCGGCTGCTGAGGCTGCCGGTGGAGCAGGTCCAGCGAATGAGCGCCGACGAGCTGGTCGAGTATTTTGTAAAGACGCTGGCCGAGCAGCAGGGCGCGCACCACGGCGGCAACCGCTGGATCGGCACCGGCGGCACCTCGCCGTTCGGCCACGGCGGCGTGCACCCGGGCGGGCTGCGCGTCGGCGGCGGGCCGGGCCATTTTTCGGCCATCAAGGTGGCGCTCGACCGGCGCTACCACGACTACGAGCAGCAGGGCGTGCTGACCGACCAGTTGCTGGGCGAGGCGCTCAAGCGGCTGCGGCACCTCAAGCCGAGCGGGCCAAAGGACAAGATCGACGTCGACGCCACCATCTACCAGACGGTGCGCAACGGTGGCGAGATCGAGCTCGTCTTCAGGCAGCGCCTCAAGGACAAGCTCAAGGTGGCGCTGGCCATCGACAACGGCGGCTGGTCCATGGTCCCCTACGTCAAGCTGGTGCAGCGGCTGTTCGACCAGGCGCGCGCCCAGTTCAAGGACCTGCGCTGTTTTTTCTTTCACAACACCATCTACGACGCGCTGTGGGAGGACGCGGCGCGCTGCCGGCGGCCCTACCTGGTCGACGACCTGCCCCGCCTCGATCCCGAGACCCGCTTCATCGTGGTCGGCGACGCCAGCATGGCGCCCGACGAGCTGTACAGCGACTGGGGCAACATCTACTTCGGCAGCCGGCGCGATCGCCCGAGCAGCGAGCGGCTGTCCTTCATCGCGCGCACCTTCAAGCACTGCGTCTGGCTCAATCCGGTGCCGCGGCGCTACTGGCCGGGCACCCACACCATCGGCGAGATCGCGAGCATCTTCCCGATGTACGAGTTGACGCTCGACGGCATCGAGCAGGCGGTGGCGCAGTTGATGCGCAAATGAGCGGTTCCCCGGCGCCCATCGCGCTCGTGCAATGCGATCGCGCAACCAGACCGCCGCCTCACGTTCGGCGCAGCGCGATCCCGCCCAGGGCGTAGAGCCGGCGCGCCGCCTGCGCGACGGCGCGCGCGACGGTCTCCCGGTCGCCCGCCGCCGCGGCTTGCTCGACGACGTCGAGCAGCGCGCGCGGCTCGCGGCAGGTCTCCAGCAGCCGGGCCTCGAGCGCCGAGACCGGCAGCTCGCACCACTCTCCCTGCTCGAGCAGCAGCCAGGTGGGCTGGCCATCGCGCTGCGCCGGCCGCAGCCGCTGCGGGTCGACCGCCGCGATGGCTCCGAGCAGTGCGCCGTCCTCGCCGATCGCGATGCCGCGCTCGCGGCCGCGGCGCTGCAGGTCGCGCACCACCCGGTACGCATAGCAGCCGCCGCCGCAGGTGCCGTCGCGCAGCCAGTCGCAGTCGGCGCAACGGTCGAACAGCCAGCGATCGGCAAAGCGCGCGGTGCCCTCGGCGAAGTGTCCGTCCAGCTCGGCGCAGCTCTGCCATTCGTCGACGCGCCCGCGCAGCAGCGAGAACAGGCCGTAGCAGCGCCAGGCCCCGCCGCCCGGCCCGATGTCGACCGGGCCATGGCAGCGAAACTCGAACCGGTGGCCGTCCCTCTGGGAGAGCAGATCTGCGAGCGACCGTTCGTCGAACAGGCAGGGCGGCAGGTAACCGCAGTCGGAATGCACGGCCACGCCGCGGCGCGCCGCCTTCGCGAGCAAGCCGCCCAGCTCCGCCGCGATCGCGGCGAAGTCGCGCTCGGGGTCGAGCCGCCAGGTGGCCGGATCCCCGATGTTGGGAGCGGCCACGCTGCAGCGCAGGCGGCGGATGCCGTGCCCGTTGGCGAGGTCCAGCAGGTGCTGGTACGCAAACGGTGTTCGATCGATCGTGAAACCGATCGTCACCCGCCGCGGGTCCAGCAGCGCGAGCGTGGCTTCGAGCTGCGCGCGCTGCGCCGGGGAATAGCGCTCCGGCTCGAGCAGGTTGAACAGCACCTCGATCCGGCTGAACGCGGCCTCGGCCAGGGAGGCGACATGGCGCTGTACGACCGCCGGCCACAGGCCATTGGTCATCACCAGGGCGCGGCGTCCGCAGTCGGCCAGCGCCAGGTCGAGCAGCGCCGTGAACTCGGGGTGCAGCGTCGGCTCGCCGCCGCAGAAGCGCACGGTCGCCACCGGTGCAAAGTCGAGCAGCCGCGTGAACTCGGCGCGCGACATGTGCGCGGCCGCGCCCGAGGCGGCGTCGACCCGGTACTCGCTGGCAAAGCAGAACGGGCAGCCAAGCTGGCAGGCGTTGGTGATGATCAGGTTGGGCATAGCGGTGCCGGGGGCAGGTTAGAGATCTGGTCGATCGAGAGGCACCACGCCTGGTGCAGCAGCCACGACAGCGAGCGGTCCTGGCGCTCGGCCGCATTTTTGACCTCGGACAGCATCTCCGCGGGAAAGAACAGCGTCTGCTTGCGTTTGAGGTCTTGGTACGAATAGCGCTCGCGAAAGAGCGCGTGCGCTCGCGGGTGATCGCTGGCCGGCGCCAGCGCGATCAGCTCGTCGCGCGCCAGCGACCAGGCCTTCTGCACGCACCAGGACAAGCTGCGGTCGAGCCGGCGCGCCTCGCGCGCGATGTCGTCGAGCATTGTCTGCGGAAAATAGAGCGGCTGTTCGATCGGGTCGTCCATGGGGCCACCTTGGGGCGCGCTGCCTGACGCAGCGAGCCGAGCGGCGGGTCGTGTGATCGAGGCCGAGCCTTGTACCGGCTGGTGCCAGCTTATCACACGACCGCTGGCGCGGCCGACGTCGAGCCAGCGCCGAGCCGGTAGCGCACGGTCCACTGGAGACGGCGCGTCGATTCGAACCGGCCGAGCAGACTGATCATCCATCCCAGCCGCTGTTCCCGGTCGTCGAAGTAGGTCCAGTCGTCGATGAGCTCTATTCCGCCGTTCCAACGCTCGAATTCGCGCGAGTCCGCGATGCCCGATTTGAAGGTGGCGCTGGCGTCCAAATGGCACTGCCGGCGGAACTTGAGCTGCAGCAAAGGCGACCGCATGCGGCTGACCCAGCGGCTGCTGAACACCTCGGCCACCAGCTCGCAGCCTGCAAAGTGACGCTGCAGCCCGAGCACCAGCGACCGGACCTGCTCCGGCTCGAGGTACATCAGCAGCCCCTCGGCCAAAAAGAGCAGAGGTCGATCGCGGCAGGGCGCGATCTGCTCGCGCCAGCCCTCGTCGCTGACCGAGGCCGCGATGAAGCGCCGGCGCGCGTGCTCCTCGAAGAACTGGCGGCGCCAGGCCATGACCTCGGGTAGGTCGAGATCGAACCACTGCGCGCGGCCGTTGTCGATGCGCTCGAAGCGGGTGTCGAGGCCGCAGCCGAGGCTGACGATCGCGCCGTCGGGAGCGCGCCCCAGGAAATCGCGGCTGTAGCGGTCGAAGCAGCGGGTGCGCAGCGCCATCGAAAGCGCCAGCTTTGAAGGCAGCTTGCGCGCCAGCAGCTTGCGGTGCAGGCGGCGGTTCGAGGCCGCCAGCGCGCGGTCGAGCTGCGCGACGACGGCCACCGCCTTGTCGTCCGTCAGCACGCGCCGCGGGTGCCCGCTCTCGATGGCGCGGCAGTAGAGCGGCACCAGCAGGGTCTCGGAGACTCCGCTCAGCGCGTCGACGTCGATCGAGGCTGCTGCGTCCTGCATGGGGACTCCCTGGCAATTGTCATCTGCTTGCCCGATTCGCCATGATGCACCTGCGGACTTCTCACGGTCAGCCGCGATCGGATGAGAGGCCGGCTCCCCGACCGCCTTCGCGACCACCTCCGCGTTGGCCGGCGCCGGCCCGCGATGCTACAGTGGCGCCGCGACGAGGAGGATGCGATGGCGACGCTGGGTACCGTTGGGTCTCAGGCGGGCAAGGCGTTGACGGCGATCGGGATCGCGGTGCTGCTCGGCGGCTGTCCGCCCGTCGAACCCGACGGCGGCGACGCGGGCGCGGTCGACGGCGGTGGCGACGGCGGCAGCGGCGACGCTGCCGCGGCGGCCTGCCTCGATCAGATCGTCCTCGACCAGCCCTTCGCGGTCGACCCCGCCGGCGTCGGCACTCAGATCCACGCCGACGCGGTGTACGACGGCCAGGGGGTGTGGGTGACCTACAACCAGCCCCGGTCCGGCCTCTTCGACGTCTACCTGACGCGGCTCGCCTGCGACGGCAGCACCCAGATCGCGCCGCAGCGGGTCAACACCACGCTCACCGGCAGCCATGTCGATCCCGGGGTCATGCTCGTCGACAACGGCCTGGTGGTGGCGTGGTACGCCGACAACCAGACCGGCGTCGACAACATGGATGTCTACTACCGCACCTTCGATCGCGGCGGCACGCCGACCATGGCGAGCGACCGCACGCTCGAGACCGCTTACCAGGGCAGCCCGGTGCCGGGCAACGTCATGGACCCGGCGCTGGCGCCGCTGCCCAACGGCGGCTTCGCCATCGCCGGCATCCGCGGCCTCGACGCGACCAACAGCTTTCAGGTGTTCGTGCAGCGGCTGACCGCTGACGGCGAGCTGGAAGGCGCGGCTCTCGACCTCGTGATCGAGGCCGGCGTGACCCATCGCTACCCGTCGCTGGCGGCGACGGTCGGCGGCGACCTCTACCTCGCCTACGGGGCCGAGCCGCTGGCGGGCGACGCGTCGCTGGTCCACTCGCACCTGCCGGCCGGCAGCTCGACCTGGGATCCGCTGCCGCCGGCCGTGGTGACCGCGTCGAGCGACGGCTCGTACGGCAGCTATGCCCTGGATCGGGCCGACGGCCGCGTGCTGCTGGCCTACGACCTCAACCAGGACATAGTGCTGCGGGACGGCAGCGTGTTCTCGGGAACCGGGCGGACGCTGTCGCTGGGAACGGGCGGCGGCCTGGATTTCTCGCCGCGGCTGCTGCTGGCGCCGGGCGGCGGCGCGGTCTTCTGGTACCGCAACCAGAGCGGCTATCGCAACGCGTTCAAGATGCAGAGCTTCACCGACGACGGCAGCGCGCTGGTCGCCGGCGCCGAACGGCTGGTGACCGCGTCGTCGGTGCCGCCTTATGCGCCGGCCGCGGCACACGTCTCGGGCACCATCTACTTCGCGGCCTGGTCCGAGGGCACCAGCCCCAATTTCGTGATCAAGGGCGTGTTCGTCGATCTGGCGTCGTGATCCGCGGGCCGGCGGCCGCCGGCTCCCGGCAGCGCACCGGAAAGGGAGGGGATCGTGCACGATCTCGAAGAGGTCCAGCAGACCCCGGACGGGGCGCCGGGCGACCCCGGGGACTCCTCGCTCGGGGACGACATCCGCAGCAGCCCGCTGTTCAATCCCGACCTGGCGCCGGTGCCGAAGGCGCGCCGCAACTGGAGCACCTACAACTACGCCGCGCTCTGGATCTCGATGGCGCACTGCATCCCCACCTACATGATGGCCGGCGGCCTGGTCGCGGTGGGCATGAACTGGTGGCAGGCGCTGCTCACCATCGGCCTCGGCAACCTGATCGTGCTGGTGCCGATCCTGCTCAACGCCCATCCCGGCACCAAGTACGGTATCCCGTTCCCGGTGCTGGCGCGCTCGTCTTTCGGCACGCTGGGCGCCAACATCCCGGCCGTGCTGCGCGCGCTGGTGGCCTGCGGCTGGTTCGGCATCCAGACCTACATCGGTGGCGAGGCGCTCAAGACCTTTGTCGAGGCGCTGTGGCCAGGCTACGCGGCGCTCGGCGCGGGCTGGTCGCTGCTCGGCCTGACCCTGCCGTCGGCGATCACGTTTTTTATCTTCTGGGCGCTCAACATCTTCATCATCTACCGCGGCATGAACGCGGTGCGCATCTTCGAGAACTGGGCCGCGCCGCTGGTGCTGATCATGGCCGCCGTGCTGCTGGCCTGGACCGTCGATCGGGCGGGCGGCCTCGGCCCGATGCTCGAGCAACCGTCCAAATTCTCGACGCTGGGCGAGTTCTGGAAGGTGTTCGTGCCGTCGCTGACCGGGATGATCGGCTTCTGGGCCACGCTGTCGCTCAACATCCCCGACTTCACCCGCTTTGGCAAAGGCCAGCGCGAGCAGATGCTGGGCCAGACGCTCGGGCTGCCGACGACGATGGTGGCCTTCTCTGCCATGGGGGTGGTGATCACCAGCGCGGCGCACGCGATCCTGACCGGTGTCGACGTCGGCAAGCTGTGGGACCCGGTCTTCATCCTGGCGCAGCTCACCTCGGCCGTGCCCCCGCCCGGGCTCGAGGCGCCGCTGATCGCCTCCTCCGGCGTGCGCGTGCTGGTGGCGGTGCTGTCGCTGTTTGGCGTCGGCGTGGCCACGGTCTCGGTCAACATCGCGGCCAACGTGGTCAGCCCGGCCAACGACTTCGCCAATCTGGCGCCGCGCTACATCTCGTTCCGGACCGGCGGGCTGATCACCGGGCTGCTCGGCATCGCCATGATGCCGTGGCAACTGCTGGCCAGCGCCAGCGCCTACATCTTCAACTGGCTGGTCGGTTACTCGGCGCTGCTCGGTCCGATCGCCGGCATCATGATCGTCGACTACTGGCTGCTGCGCCGGAGCCGGCTCGACGTGGCCGACCTGTACCGTCCGACCGGTCGCTACGCCGGCGTCAACCCGTGGGCCGTGACCGCGCTGGTGATCGGGATCCTGCCCAACGTGCCCGGCTTCTTGCACAGCGCTGGCCTCTGGGAGCGGCCGGCCAACTTCTTCGACGCGCTGTACGTCTACGCCTGGTTTCTCGGGTTCTTCGTCGCCGGCGGGCTCTACGCGGTGTTGATGCGGTGCTGGCCCGAGCGCGCGTTCGCGCCGCGCGTCCGACCTGGAGCGCCGGTGAAGGGCCCACCCGCATAGCGATCTGCCCGCGGCGCGGTCACTGCAGGTAGGTGTACTGTTGCACCTCGAAGCGCAGCTCGACGCAGCCGGCCGGCGTGCTGGCCGCGGCGAAGCGCGCGTGCTCCACGCCCTGGAACTCGATCCCGGTCACCGCGGCCAGCGGCTGCAGCATGGCGCCGTCGATGTGCAGGGCGCCGCTGCTGGCGGGCACGGCGCACTCGGTGAAGGTGAGGCCGCCGACGTGGTGGTTGATCGGGATCAGGGTGTAGACGCTGGTGTCGCCGCTGACCGGGGTCCAGGTGATGTCCGCCGCGGTCGGGTTCATCGAGCCGCCGCTCAGGGTGCCGGCCAGGTTCTGCAGCTCGGCCGGCACCGCGGTCTCGTCCAGCGTCACCACCTGATCGCCCCAGGTCAGGCGCAGCGCAAAGAGGCCGCCCGGCAGCGTGATCGCGCCGTAGATCTGGCCGTAGGTCTGCTCCACCGTGAAGAGCTGCTCCTGGCCGCCGGCGCGGAGCACCAGGGTGGCGTCGAGAATCGGCTGCGCGGGATCGGCACACTCCCGGTCGGCGCTGCAGACCTGACCGCTCTCGCACGACTCGCAGTCCAGGGACGAGCTGGCCTGATGAAAGCCGCACGCCTGGTCGGACAGCGCGTAGTCGCCGAGCCTGGGGTCCGGCCGATCGAGCAGTTGGCCCGAAACCGTGGAGCTGCCCCAGCTCGTGCCCACCCGCACCAGCCCCACGCGCTGGCGCAGCGCACAGCGGGCGCCCGGCACCGCCGCGTAGATCGCGCGGCCGGCATCGTCGCGCGCGGCATCGCTGCCGGCATCGCGCACCGCCGGCTGATCCGGGGCACCGCTGTCGGCGCTGACCTGGCCGTCGCCTGCAGCGTCGCTCGCAGCGTCGCGGGCAGCATCGCGGCTGGCGTCGATAAAAGCGTCTGCCGCGACGTCGGAGTGAGTGCGGTCGACGCCGGTCGCAGCGTCGGTCGCCGCCCGGTCCGCCGCCACTCCGGAGTCGGCCGCGGTCGAACGATCGGGGTTGCTCTCGACGGGGGGGCATGCGATCG
>JAFGSX010000284.1 GCA_016934455.1 Deltaproteobacteria bacterium | reverse complement strand
TGGCGCTGGAGAAGGAGATGCGGTTTGCGATCCGCGAGGGCGGGCGCACCGTGGGCGCCGGCGTGGTGACGGAGATCATCGAGTAGGCGCTGGTTGGGTGAAGTCGATCGGGATTCACTCCCGACCGACGACCCTGGGAAGTCCCCGCAGGGGGACGGTAGCGGGTCTGGCCGACAGACCCCAATAGAAAGACCGAGGTCCGTAGCTCAATTGGTAGAGCACCGGTCTCCAAAACCGGGTGTTGGGGGTTCGATTCCCTCCGGGCCTGCCAGGTGAGACCGCGCCGCGTGGCGCGTTTAGAAAGCCGAAGCGATGCGATCGATCGGTACGATAGTGGCGGTGTTCTTCATCGGCGCCACGGCGCTGGTGTGGATGGTCCTCGACAAGGCGCTGACCTCGGTGTGGGCGATCGCGGGCTGGATCAACCCGGCCTGGATCGGCCAGCGCTTCACCATGACCACCGCCATCGCGCTGGCGGTCGCGGTGGTGGCCGGCGTCATGACCTGGCGCCACAAGACCACCAACGAGCTGTCGCGCGAGGTGGTGGTCGAGCTCAAGAAGGTGTCGTGGCCGACCTATCCCGAGGCGCGTGCGGCGACCATCGTGGTCATCGTCTTCTCGTTTATCTTGGCGGCGATCCTGGGCGCGTTCGACTGGATCTTTTCTATGGCCTCGGACGGTCTCTTCCGCGCCGCGTTGCCGATCTAGGCTGGGTACTGCGATGACCGATAATCAGGTGGCGGTGCCGTCGGGCGTTGTCAAGAAGTGGTACGTGGTCCACACCTACTCGGGCTACGAGTACAAGGCCAAGAAGTCGCTCGAGGAGCGCATCAAGCTCGACGGGCTGGGCGAGCTGTTCGGCGAGATCCTGATCCCGACCGAAAACGTCGTCGAGATGGTCCGCGGCAGCAAGCGCACCAGCAAGCGCAAGTTCTTCCCGGGCTACATGCTGGTCAACATGGTGCTCAACGAGCGCACCTGGCACACGGTCAAGAACACGCCCAAGATCACCGGCTTTGTCGGCGGCCTGACCAATCCGCCCTCGGTCAGCGAGGAGGAGGTGCGGCGGCTGACCACCCAGATCAGCGAGGGCTCGCTCAAGCCCAAGCCGCGGGTCCAGTTCGAGGACGGCGACGGGGTGCGGGTGACCGAGGGACCGTTTGCCAACTTCAACGGCACCATCGAGGCGGTCAACCACGAGAAGCAGAAGGTGCGCGTGCTGGTCTCGATCTTCGGCCGCTCGACGCCGGTCGAGCTCGACTTCGATCAGGTCGAGAAGACGTGATTTTTTTGGGCGGCGCTGCGCCCGCCCCCCGTCGAGGGTGAACCTCGACGGGGCCTCCCACCCGGTCCGCGCTCCGCGCGGCGTCAAGTCGAAGCCCGGCACACCCGCGTGACGCCTTTGCGTTTACGTCGTCACTCGCGTTTCTGTGGCGTTACGGCGTCGCCGGCGCAGGCGCCGACGCCGCGGCCGCCGGCTGCGGACCCGAGAAGTTCTCGCGGTGCAGGTCGCACGCGGTGGCGTCGAGGTACTTGCAGCCGGAGATGAACGCCTCCTCGGCCTTCTTCAGATCGACGCTGCCGGTCTCGCCCTTGAGGTAGGCCAGACCCAGCGCGGTGCAGGCGCGTCCGACCTTCTTGTTGCAGAGCTGGTCGAGGCGGCGGGTGGCGCGGGCGATGTTGGTCGGCACGCCGTCGCCCTTGAGCTCCAGCAGCGCCAGCTCGAGGCAACTGTCGTCGTCCTTTTTCTTGCAACCCTTGGTGTAGAGGGCGGCCGCCGTCTTGATGCTGGCCTCGGTGCCGGTGCCCTTGGCAGCCATCGCCCCGGCCTTGCCGCAGGCAACCGCATGACCGGCGCTGCAACCCCTCTTCATGGCCAGGTAGGCCTTGACGTCGTCCTGCGGCGCGCCGTTGCTGCCGGCCAGGTACATCTCCGCCAGGTGCAGGCAGCTCGGGCCGTTTTTTCTCTTCTGGCACGCCTTGGTGCATCCCTTGAAGTCGTTCTCCTGGCACGGTTTGGCGGCGAGCACGGCGGTCGAGACGAGCAGGGCGCAAATGGCGATCAGGATTTTCTTCATGTCCGAAAAACTACCAATCGCAGCGCTAGTTGGCACCGATTTTCTGCGCGCCGTCTGCGGCGATGGCGCTTGCCAGGCCTCATCCGCTGCGCTACAACGCCGCTTTCTCTGCACCGGTGGGAGATCGCCGCGGGCGATCGCTGACCACCAAAGGAGTCTGCAATGGCCAAAAAAGTCATGGCTTACGTCAAGCTGCAGTGCCCGGCCGGCAAGGCCAACCCGTCGCCGCCGGTCGGTCCCGCGCTGGGCCAGCACGGCGTCAACATCATGGAGTTCTGCAAGCAGTTCAACGCGCGCACCCAGGGCCAGGAGGGCATGACCATCCCGGTCCTGATCACGGTCTTCGCCGACCGCTCGTTCAGCTTTGTGACCAAGACCCCGCCGGCGAGCGTGCTGCTCAAGAAGGCAGCCGGGCTCAAGCTCGACAAGAAGCCGGGCGGCGGCTCCAAGCAGCCGGGCAAGGAGCTGGTGGGCAAGGTGACCTGGGACCAGGTGCGCGACATCGCCCAGCTCAAGACGCCGGACCTGACCGGCGACGATCTCGAGGCCAACGCCCGCACCGTGGCAGGCACGGCGCGATCGATGGGCATCGAGGTGGTGGATTAACAACAACGTGGAAGGTTCGCGCTGCTGCCGGGGTGGGGCCCCGGCGAGATTCACTCTCGACGGGACGGGGCGGGCCGACCGCCCCGAAAAAGCAGCCGCACCGCTGGAACCACTGAGGATCGAAAAATGTCCAAGCACGGAAAGAAGCATCGCGATGCCAAGAAGAAGATCGATCACCTGACGCGGTACGCGCCGCTGGAGGCGATGAAGCTGGTCAAGGCGGCAGCGCATGCCAAGTTCGACGAGTCGGTCGACATGGCGCTGCGTCTCAACGTCGACCCCAAGTACTCGGACCAGATGGTGCGCGGCTCGGTGTCGCTGCCGCACGGCCTGGGCAAGACCATCCGCGTGGCCGTGTTCGCCAAGGGCGACAAGGAGCGCGAGGCGCGCGAGGCCGGCGCCGACATCATCGGCGGCGAGGATCTGGCCGAGAAGATCAACACCGGGTTCATGGAATTCGACAAGGTGCTGTCGACCCCGGACATGATGGGCATCGTCGGCAAGCTGGGCAAGACGCTCGGGCCGCGCGGTCTGATGCCCAATCCCAAGGTGGGCACGGTCACCGTGGACATCGGCAAGGCGGTCAAGGAGGCCAAGGCCGGCCGCATCGAGTTCCGCGTCGAGAAGGCGGGTATCGTGCACGCGCCGGTGGGCCGCGCCTCGTTTTCAGCCGAGGCCCTGGCCGCCAATCTGACGACGCTGGTCGAGACGCTGCAGCGGCTGAAGCCGCCGTCGGCCAAGGGCAACTACATGCGCAACCTGTCGGTGTCGTCGACCATGGGGCCGGGCGTGCGCGTCGACCTGGCGTCGATGCTGACCAAGGAGTGACGCGGTTGCGGCTTGCCATTCGCCGCAGCGCGAGGTATGTGCTGGTAGTGTGGTCGGTCGGGATTCGTTCCCGACCGGCGAGGGGCTGCCCGACAGCCCCTAGACAAGGCAGTGCTGGTTGGGTGAATGCCGTCGGGACCAGTGCCCGACGGCAGAGGGGCTGCCCGACAGCCCCTAGATAAGGTAGCTCGTCAGAGACCGCTGGCACCCGGGCGCGCGTTGGCAAACGGGTCATAATCTTCGGGCGGACAACGCTTCCAGGCCGCCCGATGCCAGCCGAGGCGAGGCGATTCGACGGCTCTCGTCCGAGGGCAGATCGTCTTCGTCGCTGTTCTGACGCCGGGAGGCCCTGCGGCCTCCCCCCGCCGAGAATGAATCTCGGCAGGGCCCCCCTCCCGGCTCGCGCTTCGCGCGGGCGATAGGGGCGTGGTGCTGGATCGGGCCGGAGGCCGACCAGGGATTTGTTGTTCGGACGAAGGAGGTACTGGATTTGGACCGACAGACAAAAGAGGAGAAGGTGAAGCGGTGGCACGAGCTCTTCGGCAACGTCGAGGGCGCCGTGTTCACCGGGGTGTCGAGCCTGACGGTGGCCGAGTCGACCGCGCTGCGGCGCCGTTTCAAGGAGGCCAAGGTCTCCTACGAGGTGGTCCGCAACACGCTGGCCAGGATCGCGCTCAAGGAGACGCCGCTGGACATCGCGGTCGACCTTCTCGACGGGCCGACCGCGATCGCCTGGAGCCAAGACGATCCGGCAGCGCCGGCGCGGGTGGCGATGGCCTACTCCAAGGAGGTCGATCGCTTCCAGATCCGTGGCGGCTTTGCCGGCGGTCAGAAGCTGGACGCCGAGGGCGTCAAAGAGCTGGCGACCATGCCCAGCTTCAACGATCTGCGCGCGATGCTGCTCGGCACCATCGACGCGGTGGCTGCCAAGCTGCTGGCCCAGATCAACGCACCAGCGCAGCAGCTCGTGGGCGTGTGCCAGGCGCGCAAGGAAGACCTGGAGCAGAAAGAGAAGAAGGCGGCTTGAGGGCTGCCCGACGACCTTGGGAAGTCCCCGTCGGGGGACAGCCCCTAGAAAGAAGAGTAGAAGATGGCAGACCTGCAGAAGATCGCTGATGAGCTTTCGACCCTGACGATCATGGACGCGGCCAACCTGGTCAAGATGCTCGAGGAGAAGTGGGGCGTCAAGGCGGCGGCCGGCGGCGGCATGATGATGGCGATGCCGGCGGCGGGCGGCGCGGCGGCGGCGGCCGAGGAGAAGACCGAGTTCGACGTCATGCTGATAGGCGCCGGCGACAAGAAGATCCAGGTGATCAAGGTCGTCCGCGAGATCACCAACCTCGGCCTCAAGGAGGCAAAGGAGCTGGTCGAGGCCGCCCCCAAGGCGGTCAAGGAGGGCGTCTCCAAGGAGGAGGCGGCCAAGATCAAGGCCAAGCTCGAGGAGCAGGGCGCGGCGGTCGAGATCAAGTAGGTTCCGACACGGTCGTCGCTGTAGTATAGACAGCGCATGCGACGCATCGCCCTCTGCCTCTGCTGTTCCCTGCTGGCGCTCTGGTCGCTCGGCTGCGACCCGTGCAGCACGCTCGCCGACCGCATCTGTCAGTGCGAGGACACCGAGTACCTGCGCCAGGTGTGCAGCCAGAGGGTCGAGCTGCAAAAACAGCAGCGTCAGCCGACCGATGCCGACAAGAAGGCGTGCGAGGCGGCGCTCAAGACCTGCACCTGCGAAGCGCTCGAGCGCCAGGACCTGGCAGCCTGCGGGTTCGCCCGGTGAGCAGCCGCGGCGGGCACCAGGAGCCGTCGGCGCGCGGCAGCGCGCGCTCGCGACGGCCGCGCTGGCGCAGGCCGCGATCGCTGCGCTTCAACCTGGGCAAGGCGCTTTTTGTCCTGCCCAATGCCTTCACCGTCTCGAGCATCTGCTGCGGCATCTACTCGATCATCCTGGCCTCCGGCGACCCGACCAGCGACCAGTTGTTCCAGGCGGCGATCGCGATCTTCTTCGGTGTCTTCTTCGACGCCATGGACGGCAGGGTGGCACGGCTGACGCGCACCCAGAGCGACTTCGGCGTCGAGCTCGACTCGCTGGCCGACGTGGTGACCTTTGGCGTGGCGCCCGCGATCCTGGTCTACAAGTGGGGGCTGGAGCCGCTCGGCCGTGTGGCCATCGTCGCCGTCGTGGTCTTCGCCTGTTGCGGCGCGCTGCGGCTGGCGCGCTTCAACGTGCTGGCCCACCGCAGCCACGGCGGCACCTCGGAGCATTTCATCGGTCTGCCGATCCCGCTCGCCGCCTGCACCATCGTCTCGCTGGTGATCGCCCACCACAGCCTGGGCTCGGGCGAGGTGGCGCGCCACGGCTCGGTGCTGGCGATCGTGCTGGTGCTGTCGTACCTGATGGTCTCCAACGTGCGCTACCGCACCTTCAAGGGCGGGAGGCTGCCGGTCAAGCCGCTGATCGCGTTGAGCGTGCTGCTGGTCGCGCTGGCCACCGCCTGTGCCCTGCTGCGGGTCAGCCCGTCGCTGATGCTGGTCGCGCTGTGCGGGATCTACATCCTGCTGGGGCTGTTCGAGGAGGTGCTCTTCTTCCGCCGCCGGCGCGAGGAGGACCTGCGGCGCCGCCAGAGCGCACAACAGCAGGAGCCGGCGCTGCCGGCGGTGGCCGAGACCAAGAGCGCTTCCGAGACCGCTCGGTAGCCTGCAAGGCAGGTCAGTGCAGCCCGCGTTCCACGAGGTCTTCCTCGTCGAGACCGAGAAAATGTCCCACCTCGTGGAGCAGGGTGGTCGAGACCACCTCCACCACGTCGGCGCGGTCGCGGCACTGGAGCAGGATGTTGTCTCGAAACAAACGGACCGCCCGCGGCAACTGGCTCCACGGGTCGTCGGTGCGCTCGTCCGGCCGGGGCGTGCCGTCGAACATACCCAGGCACGCCGGCGTCAGCGGCGGATCGGATGCGCGCAGCAGCTCGACGCTCGGCCTGGCCTCGACCACGACCGCGACGTTGTGCAGGTAGTCCGCCACCTGCGGCGGCAGCGCGTCGATGGCCTCGGCCACGATGCGTTCGAACTCGCCCTCGTCGATGCGCGGCGGCTCGAAGAAGGCCTCGGGATCGAGACGGCGTGCGCGCTCGAATGCCTTTCGCGCCGCGGCGCCGTCGTCGACGAAGGTCAGGATCTCGCCTCGCAGGTGATAGGCCGCAGCGAACCGCGGATCGCGATCGATCGCGCGCGCCACCGCGTCGAGCGCGTCGTCGAAGCGCAGCAGATCGAAGAGCGCCTGCGCCTGCAGGTGGTGCGGGTCAGGTGCCTCGGGCACGGCGGCCGCCGCGCGCTCGGCCGCCGCCAGCGCCGCCTTGGGCTGCTGCAGTCGCAGGCAGGCGTCGGCGTACATCAGATCGACATCGGCGGCGAACGCCGGGTCGGCGCCCTTGACCGATGCGCGCTCGAGATCGCGCGCCGCTCCCAGCGGGTCGTCGAACACGTCGAGCAGGATGCTGGCGCGGGAGGCCAGCAGCGTCGGATCGTTGCGACAGCGCTCGAGCCCGCGCTCGATCACCGCCAGCGCCTCGTCCGCCCGATCCTGCACCAGCAGCGCCTCTCCCTGCAGCCGGTAGGCCTCGGCGTCCCGTCTGTCGGCGCTGACCAGGCGCTGGGCGATCTCGTACGCGGTGGCGGGGTCGTCGCCGTCGAGAGAGGCGTATCCCTGGTCCAGCAGCTCTTCTCGTTGGGCTTGATCCATCGGATCGCTCCGGGGTGCGCGCCATCGATGGCACAGTCGTCACCCTGCGGCAAGAGCGCGACATGGGCCGCTGCGGTTTGGGAGATCGATGCGGCCGCCACCGCGGACGCCATGGCGCCGGCCGACGCGATCTGCTATGAGTCACTGCACAGCCGCCGAGGACCGATGGAAGACATCAGCAAAGACGTGGCCGCTCTGGAGCGCCAGCTTTACGAGGTCCACAAGGGCTTTGAGCAGTACTTTCTCGGCAACGAGCGCCAGTGGCCCGAGGCCGAACGCGAGGCGCTGCGCAAGAAGATCAACTCGTTGCGCGATCGGGCGCGCTTGATCTCCACGGCCAACAAGTTTCGCCTCAACACGCTGCACCAGCGCTTCATATCGTACGACCAGATGTGGACGCGCACCCTCAAGCAGATCGAGGAGGGCACCTATCATCGCGACGTGATGAAGGCGAAGCGGAAAGCGGCCAAGGCCCAGGCCGAGGCCGCTGCGGCGCCGCCCAAGGTCGAGCAGGCCACACCGGCAGCCGAGGCCGCGCCCGCCAAGCGCGAGGCGCCTAAGCCGCGCCCGGCTGCCGGATCTCCGGTCGGCGACGACCACCTCAAGCGCGTCTTCGACACCTACGTGCTGGCGCGACGGCGCACCGGCGAATCGACCCGGGTGTCCCTCGATTCGCTCTCCAAGCAATTGCAGGAGCGAGCCGCCAACATCGTGGCCAAGCATGGCTGCAACTCGGTCGAGTTCAAGGTGGTGATCAAGGACGGCAAGGCGCTGATCAAGGCGCAGCCCAAGAAAGACTGATGCGCGGGACCCTGGTCGCGGTCGGAGCCGCCGTCCTGGCGATCGCCGGATGCCAGCCGTCGCCGTGCCAGCATTTGTTGACGACCTGGAAGCAGTGCTGGTGCGACGGCGCGACGCCGAGCACGACCCGGACCCAGGAGGCCATCGAACGCACCTGCGACTCGGAGGACGCCTTTGTGACCTCTCCCGATTCGCCGGTGCCGGAGCCCGAGCGCACCGCGATCGCTCGCTGCGACGACACCGACGCCGCCTGGGCGACCGCGCGCATGGCCAACAGCGAATGCCGGGCCGGCGGCTCCTACGTCTGCGGCAGCAGCTCTCAGGGCGACGACGTCTGCACGCCGCCGGGTTGACGCCCTGCGCCGCGGCGTCGGCGCAGGAGCAGAATGCCGAGCGCGAGCCACGGCGCCGGGCCCTCGCTGCCGCGGCAGCCGCAGGCGCCGCCCGAAAGCGTGAGATCGTCGTCGAAGCCATCGCCATCGCGATCGCGATCGCACAGGTCGCCGATGCCGTCGCCGTCGCGGTCGTACTGGTCGGGGTTGGGGGTGGTCAGACAGTTGTCCAAACGATCGGCGACGCCGTCGCCGTCGCCATCCGGCTCCGGTGGCAACCGGCAGATCGACGGCTCGCCGCTGCAGATCCAGCCGGGCTCGACCCGGCACCGATCCGAGCAGCCGTCGTGTCGATCAAGGTTGCCGTCGTCGCATTCCTCGTCGCCGCGCAGCAGTCTGTCGCCGCAGTTGGGCGCGCAAGAGCTCGGCTCATCGACGCACGAATAGCCTGGCTCCAGCGCGCAGTCGCCGTCGCAACCATCGCCGCTCCCGAGACCTCCGTCGTCGCATTCCTCGGCGCCGCGCACCAGGCTGTCACCGCAGACCGCGGTGCACGAGCCGGGGCCCGCGCCGAGGCAGGTCCAGCCGTCCTCGATCGTGCATTCGCCGCTGCAACCGTCGCCGTCGGCGACGTTGCTGTCGTCGCACGCCTCGCCGCCGTCGAGAGCGCCATCGCCGCAGAGCCAGGCGCAGACGCTGGGCTCGCCGCCGCAGGTCCAGCCCGGCAGCACCTGGCACAGGTCGTTGCAGCCGTCGTCATTGTCGTTGTCGGCGTCATCACACGACTCGTCGCCGCGTACCAGCCCGTCGCCGCAGACCGGGCTGCAGGATGCCGGCCCGCTGCCGGAGCAGGTCCAGCCGGGCTCGACCTCACAGAAGGCATCGCAGCCGTCGCCGGCCTGGAGACCGCTGTCGTCGCAGTGCTCGCCGGTGTCGAGTGAGCCGTTGCCGCAAGTCTGTTGGCAGCGGCTCGGCACGCCGGTGCAGACCCAGCCTGCCTCGACCTGGCAGTCGGCGGAGCAGCCGTCGAAGCTATCGCGGTTGGAGTCGTCGCAGGATTCGTCGCGGTCGATCGCGCCATTGCCGCAGTGCAGTGAGCAGACGCTGGGCTCTCCGAGGCAGATGTAGCCGGGCTCGACGCTGCAGATCGCGGTGCAGCCGTCTCCGGTATCCAGGTTGCCGTCGTCACAGCTCTCGCCCGGGCCGAGCCGGCCGTTGCCGCAGTTGAAAATGCAGAAGCTCGGCTCATCGTAGCAACTGTAGCCCGGCTCGATGCGGCAATCGCTGCCGCAGCCGTCACCGCTCTCGAGATCGCGGTCGTCGCACTCCTCCTCGCCGCGCAGCAGTCCGTCCCCGCAGATCGGCGCACAGCTATCGGGACCGGCGCCGAGACAGTCCCAGCCCGGCTCGACGCTGCAGTTCGGTGCACACCCGTCGCCGGCGTTGCCGTTGCCGTCGTCGCAGGCCTCGCCGCTGTTGATCGCGCCGTTGCCGCAAAACGGCGTGCACTGGCTTGGCTCGCCGATGCAGGCATAGCCCGCCTCGACCTGACAGTTGGCCGAGCAACCGTCACCGGCCGCGACGTTGGCATCGTCGCAGGCCTCGCCGGCGTCGAGCGCGCTGTTGCCGCACGACGCCGAGCACAGGCTCGGCTCGCCGAGGCAGATCCAGCCGGGCTCCAGCGAGCAGTCGCCGTCGCACCCGTCGCCGTTTTCGATCTCTCCGTCGTCGCACGCCTCGCCGCCGCGCAGCAGACCGTCGCCGCAGATCGGCGCGCACAGAGCGGGAATACCCGCGCACACCCAGCCCGGCTCGACGCCGCAGACGGCGCTGCAGCCATCGCCGCTGAGGTTTGCCCCGTCGTCGCACTGCTCCCCGGGGTCGAGGACGCCGTCACCGCAGCGGAACTGGCAGAAGCTCGGCTCGCCGACGCAGGAATAGCCGGGCTCGATCTGGCACTGCTGGTCGCAGCCGTCGAGGTCGTCCGTGTTGGCGTCGTCGCAGGTCTCGCTGCCTCCGATGAGGCCGTCGCCGCAGGTCGTGGCGCAGGCGCTGGGCTCTCCGCTGCAGGAGTACCCGGGCTCGATCTGGCAGAGCTCGCTGCAGCCGTCGCCGGCGACCGCGTTGAGGTCATCGCAGGCCTCTGCGCCGAGCAACTGGCCGTCGCCGCAGACGGCGCTGCAGACCACCGGCAACCCACTGCAGGACCATCCCGGCTCGACCGTGCAGCCGGCCGAGCAGCCGTCGAGATCGGCGACGTTGCCGTCGTCACAGGCCTCGGCGCCGTCGATCTGACCGTTGCCGCAGGTGGCGGCGCAGACCGACGGCAGCCCACCGCAGGACCAGCCCGGTTCGACCTGGCAGGATGGCGCGCAGCCGTCACCGCTCACGGTATTGGCGTCGTCGCAGGTCTCGCCGAGGTCGATCGCGCCGTTGCCGCAGTTGGCAGCGCAGATCGTGGGATTGTCGATGACACAGGTGAAATGCGGCTCCAGGCGGCAGCTCGTGCTGCAGCCGTCGCCGCTGCGCGGCTGGCAGATGCCGTCGCCAATGCCGGCGCAGGCCGAGTCGCTGTTGCACGGTTTGCCGTCGGCGCATTGCTCGCCGTCGTCGCACTGCTCGTCCGAGTTGATCGTCTTGTTGCCGCAGTTGGGCTGGCAGGAGGTGGGAGTGTTGGAGTTGCAGCTCCAACCCACCTCGAGCGCGCAGCTCGCGTCGCAGCCGTCGCCGGTGCGCAGGCCCCCGTCGTCGCATTGCTCCCCGGGATCGAGCAGACCGTTGCCACAGGTGGCGGCACAGGAGCTGGGATCGCCGGTGCAGGCGAAACCGGGCTCGATCTGGCACTGCGCCGAGCAGCCGTCGCCGTCGAACAGGTCGCCGTCGTCGCAGCTCTCCCCGCCGTTGACCGCGCCGTCCCCACAGCGACAGGAGACCAGGCGGAGCCAGTCGATGGCGGGCATCGCGCTCTCTTCGCCCAGCAGGTAGACGCGGACATTCAAGTGCGACGGAGAAGCGAATTCGCTCAGATGAGCGGAGAGCGTGGCCAGGTCCATGGCGTTGTCGCGACGGGCGCCGGTCACCCAGGCCTGGCCATTCCAGTACTCCCAGTCGATGCCGGCGTTGCGGGTGACCAGGTAGCGCACCTGGCCGGTGTGACTGCTGGTGAGCGACGCGCTTGCGCTGGCCAGGCACTGCTCGGCCGCGATCGCGCTGGCGAGCTGGACAAAGCCACCCGTCTCGAGAAGTCCGCCGCGTCCGCCGCCGGCCCGGTTGCCGCCGAGGCCGAAGACGACGCCGGCAGAGCCGCCGTTCACGTCGATGCGGGCGGAGCCGACGCCGGGCGAGACAAAAACCCGTCCTCCGCCACCTCCACCTCCGGGACCGGTCAAAGAGCTGGCCTCGACGTTGCCGCCGCCACCGCCGCCGGCGGAGATCGCTATCGGGTCGACCACCACCTGGCGCAGCGAGAGCAGCGCCGTGCCGCCCGCACCGCCGCCTCCGGCGCCGTCGCTGCCAGTGGCCGCCAGCCCGTCCCCGCCGCTTACGTCGATGCTGCCGCTGCCGACGATCGCCCCGGCCAGAAGAAAGACCACACCGCCCCCGGCGCCGCCGCCGCCGCCCCGGTCGTCATCCTGCTGGCCGCCGCCACCGCCGCCGCCGAGAAAGACGCGGCCGGCGATCGGAGCGATCAGCGCGACGCCCGGCATGCCGCGGGTGTCGAGGCTGGGCGAGGCGCAGAGATCCGACTCGAGGCCGCCGTGACCGCCGGCTCCGCCATTGCCGCCGCCGCCGCCGCCCGCGTTGTCGGGATTGCCGCCGCCGCCGCCGTTGCCGTGGTTGCCGCGGCCGTGGAGCGGGGTGCCGAAGCTGGCCGGATCGATGCCCTCGCCCTTGCCGCCTGCCGTGGCGTCGGTATCGAACAGCGTGACGCCACAGGTTGCAGCAGGCGACGGGTTGACGGGGCCGCCGCGAAAGCCGGCACCGGCGGCGCTGATCGAGCCGTCGAGGCGAATCACGCCAGAGGCCGCGAGGGCGACGATCCCGCCGCGCGATTCACCGCCGGCGCCCCAGGCTCGACCGGGCACGATCGCGGCGCCGCTGGCGACCGTGAGGTCGGTGAATTCGGGCACCGTGACCACCTGCGCGCGGCCGTCGCCGGTACCGCGATAGGCATGGCGCAGACCGGTGGCAAACGCGGGATCCAGGTGCAGCATGTCGCCGCTGATGGCCCGTACGCGTTGCAGCTCGTACTGGCCGACGTCTCCCGGTTCGATGATGGGACGCTGGTCGCCGCTGGTCGCCGCGTAGCCCTGGGTCTGCACGAGCAGGACGAGGTCGCCGGCGGCGAAGCCCGAGCTTGCCGTGACGTCGAGGGAGGTGGACCCGACAGCGGCGTCAGCGGACAGGACCGCGTAGCTGTTGAGCGCGCGCCCAGGCTCCTCAACCATGAGGGTGCCGCGATGGCCGTCTCCTGCAAAGACCTGGTTGCCCGGCCCTGGAACGCGGCGCGCCACCGACGGCACAACGTCGACGTCGATCCGATACTGGTCGGGAGCAACGACATAGAGGTGGTCTGTCGCGAAGTCGAGCAAGACATCGGCATGAGCGGCCGCTGCCAGCGACGCGCACAGCAAGGACAGGAGCCACGCCAAACGACAGGTCATTGGCCGCACTCGCCAAAACAGCACCAATTTCATTGTAGCCCGAAAAAAACGATTCGCCGAAAAACCGGCAGCTAGCCTCGGCGCCGGCAGCGGCGGGCGCGCACGGAAAAAGCGATCAACCCCAGCGCGGCGCACAGCGGAAGGCCTGCTCCCGATGCGGCGCAGTTGCAACCGCCGCCGCTGATGGTCAGGTCGTCGATCAGGCCGTCGTTGTCGTCGTCCTCGTCGCAGACATTGCCAAAGCCGTCGTGATCCCAGTCCGCCTGGTCGGCGTTGCTGATGCCCGGGCAATTGTCAAAAGCATCGGCGACGCCGTCGCCGTCGTTGTCGCGGGCATCTGGTCGGTCGATTCCGCCAGCGTCGGCGGAGGCGGCGTCAGCAGAGGCGGCGTCAGCAGAGGCGGCATCGGCTGAGGCTGCGTCAGCAGAAGTGGCGTCGGTGGTGGCAACGTCGATGGCAACGGCGTCAATCGAAGCGAGGTCGGCGGAGGAGGCGTCGGTCGGACGCACATCGCTGCTGCCGCCGTCCGTCCCCTGGTAGCTGCAGATCGACGGCTCGTCGCCGACGCAGCTCCAGTCGGTCTCGACCCGGCAATCGTAGCTGCAGCCATCTCCGCTGCCGGTGTGGCCGTCGTCGCACTCCTCGGTGCCCTCGCGCCGTCCATTGCCGCAGTCGGGCATCACGCAGGCGCCGCCCCAGCAGACCCGGCCGCCGCCGCAATCGGTGTTGTTGGGCGCGTGAGCGCCGCTCTGGCAGGTGTGGTTGGCCGCGCAGGTCTCGACGCCGTTGCACGGGTTGCCGTCGTCGCAGTCGGTGTTGGTCGGACAAGTCCAATGGCAGTCGTTGTCGCAGCCGTCGCCGTTGACCGCGTTGCCGTCCTCGCAATCCTCGCCCGGCTCGAGGTGTCCGTTGTTGCACGCTATCGACGCGCAGATGCCGGAGCGGCAGACCATGTCGGTTCCACACGGCGTGTTGTCTTCGAGCGGCGTGCCGTCCTGGCAGACGTGATTCTGACAGGTCTCGATGCCGTTGCAGACCTCGCCGTCGTCGCAGGTGCGGTTGGTCGGGCACGACCAGTCGCAGTCGTTGTCGCAGCCGTCGCCCTCCACGAAATTGTGATCGTCGCACTGCTCGAAACCGACGTGGACAAAGCCATCGCCGCACACCGCGTCGAGGCAGCCAGCGACGCAGGCATCGGTGTCATCGCTGTTGCCGTCGTCGCACTCCTCGCCGTGCTGGTGGTCGGTGAAGTGATCGCCGCAGTACGACGTGGCGCCGGCGGCGTCGTGGCAGTTGCTGTCGCACACGGTGCAGCTCGTCTCGCCGTAGTCGCAGCTCTCGGTCACCTGGTTGCCGTCGTCGCACTGCTCGCCGTTGGCGCCGTCGACGAACCCGTCGCTGCAGTACGAGGTGGCACCTTCGACCTCGTGGCAACTGCTGTCGCAAACGATGCAGCTCATTTTGCCGTATTCGCAGCTCTCGGTCACCAGGTTGCCGTCGTCGCACTGCTCGCCGTTGGCGCCGTCGATGGACCCGTCGCTGCAGTACGAGGTGGCGCCGGCGACCTCGTGGCAACTGCTGTCGCACACGGTGCAGCTCGTCTCGCCGTAGTCACAGGTCTCTGTCACCGCATTGCTGTCGTCGCAAGTCTCGCTGCCGTCCTGATAGCCGTCGCCGCAGTAGCAGGACCGGATCAGGATGCGATCGATCGCCGGCGCGGCGCCGTCGGCGCCGAGAAGAAAGATCCTCAGGTTGAATCCGGTCGGGGCCGAAAAGCCATGGATATGGCTGTCGAGGGTCGCGATGTCCATGGCGTCGGTGCGGCCGGTTGCGATTGCCCAGGCGCTGCCGTTCCAGTATTCCCAGGTCTGGCCGCAGTTGCGGCTGACCAGGTAGGCCAGGGTTCCGCCGCTCGCGCTCGCCGAGGTCTCGAAAGCGCGCGCCAGGCAGATCTCGCCGTCGACCGCGGTCGCGAGCTGCACATAACCGCCATCCTCGCGGACACCGGCGATGCCGACAGCGGCGCCGCGCGCGCTACTGCCATCGCTGCCGGGATTGCCGGGATCGACAGTGACCGTGGCGGTACCAGGTCCGGTCGACACGAAGACGCGGCCGGCGCCGCCGCCGCCGCCAGGGCCGTGTGACGAGTTACAGCTTCCGCCGTTGCCGCCATTGGCGCTGATGGTGAGCGATCCGGTGGGCGCGCTGCGCAGAGCCAGGTAGACCGTGCCGCCGGCACCGCCACCGCCTGCTCCGTCGCCGCCGGCGTTATCGGCAGTGCGACCATTGGCGCGAATTTCGCCGCTTCCGTTTAGCGCGGCGGCCTGGATGAAGACAATGCCGCCGCCATTGCCGCCGGTACTGCCCACGCTATCGTTCTGATGACCGCTGCCGCCGCCGCCGCCAAAGAAGATCCGGTCGCCCAGCGCGGCCACGATCGGCGCGCCGGGCTCGCCGCGCTGGGCCGTGCCGCCGTTGTACTGCTGGCCGCCATAGCCACCGGCACCGGCATTGGCGCCGCCGCCGCCGCCGGCGTTGTGGGCATTGCCACCGCCGCCACCGTTGGCATAGTTGTCTCGTCCATAGTACGGCGTCGCATAGCTCGCCCCGTCAATGCCCTCCCCTTTGCGGCCGCACTGATTCGCGGTGCAGTTGTCAGCCGTGATGTCGAAGACGGTGGTATTGTTGTTGAGCGGACCGCCGCGAAAGCCGCGGCTGTTGACGGTGATGGCGCCGTTGACGGTCACGGTTCCACTGGCAACGATGGCAACGATGCCACCGCGCGTTCCATCCCAGTACATCGTCGGTCGAAGAGAGTAACCGCTGTCGACGGTGAGGTTGCGGTATTGAACGACCCGCACGACCTGTGCGCGGTTGCTGCCGGTCGCCTGGTAGCTGTGCCGCAGGCCGCTCTTGAAGCCGGTGTCGAGCGTCAGCGTGTTGCCGCTGTCGCCAGCGACGCGCTGCAATTCGAAATGACCGACGTTTGCGGGATCGACGACGGGGTTCTGGCTGGCTGCCCCGGTCTGCGACGTGTAGCCCTGCATCTGCACGATCAAGATCAGGTCGCCGTTAACGAAGGCGACGCTGTTGTTGGCGACTTGGAGCGTGGTCGCGCCAGCATCGGCGTCTGCGGTCAGGGCGTCATATTCGTTGATCGAGGTGGTCGCCGAATAGGTCTGGTCGGTGGTGCTGGTGCCGACGTAGACCTCGCTGCTCGAGCGGCCAGCGATGGTCGGGCTCCCCGCCGGGCGGAATTCGACCTCCCAACGATCGGGCGCGATGCTGTAATCGTCTGGCACGTCGAAATGCCGATCCACATCGGCGCGCGCGGGCAGGAATACCAGAACCGCGACAAGGCCAACCGACAATTTGCCTTGGCGCATGAATGCTCCCTCAAAAAACGGGTCTATGTTCTCTATAACAATCGATCAGCCAGCAGGCCAGCGCCGCCGCGCGAAAAGCAGCAGCAGCCCGAGCGCCCACACCGGCGCCGAACTCCAGTCGCTGCCAGAGCAGGTACAGCCGCCGCCCGTGATCGCGGTGTCGTCGTCGATGCCGTCGTTCTCGGCGTCCTGATCGCAGGCATTGCCGATACCGTCATGGTCCCAGTCCGCCTGGTCGGCATTGGCAATGCCGGGGCAGTTGTCGATGGCGTTGGGCACGCCGTCGTTGTCGGAGTCGACCGCCGTCTGGGTGCAGACCGACGGAGCGCCGGTGCAGCTCCAGCCGCTCTCGACCTGGCAGCTCGCCGAG
>JAFGSX010000283.1 GCA_016934455.1 Deltaproteobacteria bacterium | reverse complement strand
TGCGACCGCCGACCTCGACGGCAAATGGCCGCGGCACCGGCGTCTGCCGCTTTTCCAGCACGACCGTCGCGCTGTAGGTCCCGGGCCGCATCGCGCCGCGAAAGTAGCCGGCGGCGTCGGTCGTGAGCTGGTTGATCGGCTGCCGGTTCCCGTCGAACACGATCACCGACGCGCCGGCGACCGGTGTCAGCGACGGCAGCTCGCGCACGCGGCCGGAGAAGGTACCGGTCTCGTCACCCAGGATCTCGTGCACGGTATTGGCGACCGTCGCCACGTCGCCGCTGCCGACAATGAGATACCGGGAAAAGGTGAACACCTCGTCGGGGCCGAGCAGATCGGGCGGGTTGGCGAAAAAGGCAGGGGTCAGCGAGCTGGCGCTGAACGGAATGACCAGGGAGTGGTCCGTCGGCGTGCCGGCGTAGCTACCGTAGATGTCGATGTGCTTGTGGATGAAATTGGCGTCGCCCGCCGGCGCCGGCAGAAAGGCGTACGATACACCGTCGCCGCTCGCCGCCACGTACTCGGAGACAAGCCCGGGTATCGCGGGAAGCTGGATCGGCAGCTTGTAGCGTTCCTCCATGAACAGCCGCTGGTCATAGCCGCCGTCGCCCGGCACAAAGGTCGGAGTCTTGTAGCTGAACAGTATCGCGTCGCCCATCGGTATCGGGACCGAGATGCCGCTGAACTCGATGTTGTGAAACTGGTGGCTGCGGCCACGCGGGTCGTTGTTGATGACGCGCGAGGTGATCTCCACGTAGTTCTTGCCCGGCGCCAGAGAGTAATCGGTCTCGAACAGCAGATTCTCGGGGCCGAGCACCGCGGTCATCATCATCTCGGTCATGGCCAAAAACTCGTTGCCGCGGCCCTTGACCCGGATCGTCGCCGCCCCGCCCTGGCTGCCGTCGTCGACGATCTCGATCGTCTTGGGATCCAGCGCCTCGAGAAAGAACGCCGGGAACATCTCGCCGAACAGATCATTGCCGCCGCTGCCCGCGCTCGTGCCGGTCTTCCGCGGCCGCACCAGGTCGGCGTCGATGATGCCGCCGCCGAAGACCCCAAAGCCCCGCGAGTAACCGATGTCCTGGACGATGACCCGGATGCGACCGTTCTCGAGCATGTAGTCGTTGACGTCGCCCAGCGCGCCCGGGCCCCCGATGAGCTGCTCCCGGCCCTCGATGCGATACGCTGAGGCGCGCTCGGGCGGCGGGCACCCGACGAGCAGGATCGGCGCGCCGATCAACAGCGCGAGCCCGAACCGGTCGATCCTCGATCTGCGTGCCATGCGACCTCCGCGCCCCGCAACGAACCATCGCCAGCCCGGACGGGCGAGCGCGTCAGATGTTGAGCTGGAGCAATGCGCCCAGGCGGTTGTTTGCGAGCTCGCGGCCCGGCTGCTCGAGCGCGATCGTGTAGTCGACGATCAAAGCCAGCGGCAGGCGCGGCACGTCGTAGCGAATACCGACCGTATGTTCCACGACCGCATCGTTGCCAAAGGTGCTGGTGGGATCGTACCAGCCAAAGCGGTAACCGGCACCGAGCCCGAACCAGAGCGTGTAGCCGACCTCGGCCGACGCGGCCATGGCCACGCTGTCCGGCGCGCCGGTGGTCGGATACTGCGTGTTGATCCAGAGAAAGCTGGCGTCGGCATAGGCGCCAAAGAGCATCGCGTGCGCGTCGACGGTGAAACCGGCGTCGATCTCGTCGTACAGGTTGGGCAGCGCGCCGACCGTGCGCGGGTTGTAGACACCGCCGACGCCGAGACCGACCGCGTCGAACGCCGACAGGGCCAGGCGGCCAAAGACCGCGGGTGCGCTGTTGTCGTTGTAGGCCTGGTTCTCGCCATTGCCGTTGACGACCGCCGCCAGGTACTGCAGGCCGAACGGCCCGAGCCGCAGGTCCTCGGCGCCGGCCATCAGGCCCAGGTTGCGCGCGGGAGACGCGCCCAGGACCTGGTAGCCCTCGCCGCTGCGGATTCCGCGGTCGCCGACCGAGCGGTCGACAAAGCGCAGCTCGGCGGTCGAGCGCAGTGATTCCTCGTCGAATGGCGTCTTGAACTGGCCGGCGCGCACCAGGATGAAATCCCACGGTTTGATCTGGACCCAGGCGTCCTTGAGCGCGGCAAATGTCGTCCCCCCGACCAGGTTGCGGTCGGTCTGCTCGACGAAGCCGCCGTCCATGGTCACGTTGAAACCGACCCACCTGCCATACTCGCCGCGCAGGCCAAGGCGGCCGCTCGACAGGCCAAAACCGTTGTTGCGCCCGATGTAATCGACCTGGGTATCCTGCTCGATCGCGTCATAGCGAAGGCGCAGCCGCAATTTGGGCTGCAGGCACAGCTCGCCGCTGCAGAAGGTGGCCGGCTCGTCGCTCCGGTCGGCTCGAGCACGGCGGCGCTTCTCTCTCCGGGCGCGGCGGTCGTCGCCATCTCGATCGCCCTCTTCCCCCTGCTGCTCCTGGTCGGCGGCCGGCTGCGATCCAGCCGCGGGCGTCGCGACCTCGTCGCCAACCGCCTCGACCGCGGCGCGCGCTGCCTCGACCGCCTCCCGCGCCGCGGCAGCGGCCTCTTCGGCCGCGGCAGCAGCATCTTCGGCCGCCTCCGCGGCCTCCTGCTCGGCGGTCGCGGGTGAGGCCGGCTGCTCCTGCTGGGAGTCCCCGGCGGGGGACGATTCGTCCGCGGTCTCATCCTGCGCGAGCGCGCCACCGGCAACGGCGAAGGAGAGACAGACTACCCACAATAAAGATGATGCGCGCGCCATCGAAGACCTCGTTGTAGGTGGTGTTGGACTATGGCTCAAGACGCTATATCACGCCAGGTCGGCACAACACCAGATCGCGTCCGCTATGAGGCCAGCAGGCCGCGCGCCCCCAACCCGGTGCGCACGGCGGCGAGCGACGAGCAGACATAAGCGTCGATGCCCAGCGCGGCGGCGGCGGCCACGTTCTCCGGGCGATCGTCGACGAAGCATACGCGCTCGGGGGCGCTGGCCAGCCGTGCCAGCGCCTGCTGGAAGAAGTGCGGCTGCGGCTTCTCGGCGCCGATCGAGCAGGACAGGGTGCTGTGGTTCCAGTCGAGATCCGGGGTCAGCACCGCGGCGATCGCGGCGCCGTGCACGGGGTCGGTGTTGGACCAGGCGACCGCGGGCCGGGTGAGCCGCGCCAGCAGTTCCCGCGCGCCCGGCCGCAGGCAGAGCATCGCATTCCAGCAGCGGCGCAGCTCGGCGGCCGCGCTGGCGCCCGGGGCGACCCCGAGCCGGGTCAGCACGGCTTCGAGAAATCCGGCACCATCGAGCTGCCCGCACTCGGCCAGTTGCCAGCAATCGGCGTCGAAGGTGGCGCGTCCGATGTCCTGGCGCGACACCCCGAAGGTGCGCGCGGCGAGATCGAAATAGCGGTCGGAGTCGACGTCATAGAGGACACCGCCGAGGTCGAAGGCCACCCAGCGGCAGCGCCGGGGCGTTGGCCGCCGACGCGCTGATCCCGCTTTCATGGCGGGCCCGATCACATGCCCACGTTGACCACACCGACCTTGATGCGGTTGGTGCCATCGGTCTGGACCTTGTCGGCGTTGGTCAGCTTGAGGCGAATGTCGCCGATGTAGAAACCGATCCAGATGTCGTAGCGGCCTACCGGCGCATCGAGCGGGATGTACTTGACCAGCTTGTCGGCGATGATCTCTCCCTTTTGCCAGAGATCGGTGGTGTACTTGCCGTCGACCGGGTAGTGATCGCCGTGAATGCGGTAGACGTTGTTGACGCCGTCGCCGTGCATGAAGATCTGCCAGTCCTCCTCGATGTTGTCGAGCGCCCTGAAATAGAAGGTCAACTCGACCCGGCCGCCCGGCGGTGCCATCGGCTTGTCGACGGTCATGCCGAGCACTTCGATCTTGTTCTCGAGATTGGCCGGCACCACCTCGGAGAGCTGCGGCGGCACCTGTGCCAGCAGCACGCTCCCGCGCATGGACTCGCGGTTGACGCTGGCGCGCGTGCGGGTCAGGTTCATGGGCCGTGGAGCGTTGAACGCACCCACGACATAGGATACGGCGGGCAGCGCCAGCAGCACCGCCGCCGCGACGAGGTACGGGATCTTTGGCACTCTCTTCGTCTGTTCGCTCATGATCGGTCATCCGGAAACGCGGCCGTTGCAGCAGCCGGCTCCCAAGTCAATAGCGGTTGCAGGCGGAACGCAAGTGCCTCGAGAGCGAGCTGCGGCTGGGTGTTGCCGCGAATGGCGGCATCCGCCTCGACGATCGCACCGTGGGCGCGGGCCAGAGCGTCGATCCGGATCCGGTGCCCGTCCTGAGCCGCCCGCCGCAGCTCGCCCCGGATCATCCGCGCCAACTCGTCGACGTGAGCCAGCGCCCGCTCGCGGTCTCGCCCGAGCTCGGCCGCGAGATCGAGCAGCATCCCGGCGTGGCCTGCCGCAGCGGCCGCCCAGTAGTCGCGGCCGGCGGCGATTCGCTCGCCGACGTCGCCCTGACAGAGCTCGAGCGCGCGCGCCAGGCTGCCCTCGGCGCGCTCTGCCGCCGCGCGCGCGGCTACCCGTTCAACACCGTGCTGCGTCATGAGCAGTTCGGCGATGACGCTCGCCACCAGCGGCACGAAACGAACGATCTGGCAGCGCGAGCGCAGGGTGTCGAGCACGGCGCGCGGGTTGGGCGCGATCAGAATCAGCAGAGTGTCGGCGGCTGGCTCCTCCAGGGTCTTGAGCAACGCGTTGGCCGCCTCGACACGCAGGCGATGTGCGCCGACGACGATTCCGACGCGGCCGGCACCCTCGTAGGTGCGAAGATGAAGGCGTCGACACAGCTCGCGCACGGCTTCGACCCGGATCTCTATCGAAGGCCTGGCGCTGCCCTCGGGCTTGCCGATCCCACGGCGAACCAGCTCCGCCTCGCTCAACACCAATTGCAGGTCCGGGTGTGTCTGCGCCGCGACCCTTCTGCACGCGCCGCATTCTCCGCACGCGTCGCCGTCGATCTGCCGTTCGCACAGCACGGCCTGCGCCAACGCCAGCGCCGCGCGCTCGCGACCGGTGCCCTCCGCGCCGGCGAACAGATAGCCATGCGCCAGCCGGTGTCGTCGGAGAGCGACCAGCAACCTCTCTACGGCACGGGGCTGTCCGATGATGTCCCGCAGCGGCATGGGCGCATCTCGTATCACGGCCCGCCCACGTCGGGCAACCTCCGTCTCCCGACGAGGTTTCACAGTTTGCGCCAACTCGTGCAAATAGAAGGTTTTTTCACAATTGAGCCGCTCCGACGGCCAATGCCCTCCAGCGGGTTGTGAAGCTGCGGGTTGCCGGCCTGGGTAAAATCGGAGGCGGAGCGCCCGCAATCGATTTTCTCGTCGAGAGGTGAGTTTTTTTTACTTGGTGATTTCATCAGCGCTGCTATACTGACGCGCGGTGATCGTCTCTCGTCACGACTTGTGAATCGGAGGAGGATCGGGCTAACGCTCCTCGGGGGAGCACGAAGGAGACCTGGATGGCTCAGAAGGTTGCCAAGGCTGGTATCAAGCGGGAACAGGGCTGGCTCTATTACCTCGACAAGCAGGGCGACATCTCCCGCGCGCGCATGGTCCGCGGGGGCGAGTCGAGAAAGGGCAAGCCCGAGAAAATCGAGAAGACCGGGGTGCGCCGCGAAGAAGGCTACCTCTACTTCATCGACAAGGACGGCGACGTGTCGCGCACGAAGATGTCGCGCGGCGGCACCGCGCGCAAGAAGAAGGCGGCGCGCAAAGCGGCCAAGAAGGTCAAGAAGGTCAAGAAGGTCAAGAAGGCCAAGAAGGTCAAGAAGGCCAAGAAGGCCAAGAAAGCGAAGCGGCGCTAGCGGCCCGGCCACAGCGCTCGACGACGACGAGACGACACCCGCTCTTCGGTCCCTGCCCGCTTCGCGCCACGCTTTGCACTCGACACTGTGCTTCCTCCTCCGACGTGAGGCGGGCGGGATCGGGACTCTGTCGCGCGCCCTTGCGCGCGTCAGTGCCCTCTGGTTTGATTCAAAGCCCGGGAGACGTCGCGCCTGCCCAGGAGGAGCCATGCCGCACAAGACGACCGCCGGCAGCGAGGGCAACAAGCGGGACAGCGCGGCGAGCCGGCGCGCGGCCAAGGCCGACAGCGCGCTTGCCTACGACGAGATTTTAAACCGGCTGCGGCAGATCGACGCCAGCTTCGCCTCCGCCAGCGAGAACCGTTTTTCATCCGAGATCTCTCGCGGCGCAGCCGCGGTCGACCGCCTGATCTCGGAGCTGGGTACGCCCGACGAGCACTCGCGCGCCGACGCAGCCGAGGCGCTCGGCACCCTCCGCGATACCCGCGCCCTGGCGCCGCTGCGGTCCCTGCTGGCAGATCAAGTGGCCGAGGTGCGCAGCAACGCCGCCATCGCGCTGGTCAAGATCGGCGACGAGGCGCTGTTTCCCGAGATCGTCAAGGGCCTGCGCGACGAGAACCCCAAGGTGGTCATCGGGGCCGCGGTCGCTCTCGGCCGCATCGCCGATCGCCGGGTCGTGCCCAACCTGGTCGAGGCGTTCAAGACCGACGACAGCGACGTCGGATCGGCGGTCGCCTGGGCGCTGGGGCAGTGCGGCGATCCAGCCGCCCTGCCCTGGTTGATCACAGCGGTCGAGCAGAATTTTGCTGCCCCCAACGCGTGCGAGGCGCTCGGCCGCATCGGCGACCCCAAGTGCGCGCCGACACTGGTCAAGGCGCTCGGCTCGCCCAACGACGACACGCGCGCCTACGCCGCGCGGGCGCTCGGCATGTTGCGCCACAGCGGATCCAGCGGCGCGATCGGCGCCCGCATGGGGCAACTGGCCACCAACCAGGTGGTTCCGGCGCTCAAGCGGTCGCTCAAGGATCGATCTAAAAAAGTGCGGCTGTGCGCATCGATCGCGCTCTACGAGCTGGGTGAAAAAGTCGGCGGGCGACAACTGGTCGAGGAGTTGACGGGCTAGACGAGGGGCGCATGTCGCTCGTGGCTCTGGTGCTGGCAGCGACCATTCCGGCAGCGGCTTCTGCGACCGACAGCGGTCCCGATCTGGCGGAGGTTCCCGTCGGCGACGCCACCGTCAGCGGTCCCGACTTGGCGGTGGTGCCGGTCTGCGACGCGGTCGAACCGCCGCCGGTGCTGCTGGCGCAGCGCCTGGCCACGGTGCTCGCCAAACGGGGACGCCCCACCCTGGCCGCTTCTTCAGTTGCGCAGCGGCTGCTGCTTTTCACCGATCCCAATTCCCAGAGCATCGAGACCGCGCAGGCGCAGGTCGAACGCGCCGGGGTCGCCTATGCTGCCTTCGACCTAGCGCAGTCCGCGAATCTGCTCGAGCAGGCGGTACAATCGCTCGAGGTCGACAGCAATCCCTCGCCCGAGCAACTGGAGTTGCTCCAGCAAACCCGGCTACAGCTCGCCGATCGGCTGCTGGCGCTGGCGGGCAACGATGAGACCGGCCGCGCCGAAACCGCGAGCGGACAGCGCGCGCTATCCTATCTCGAGGCTGCGCTGCGCGCCGATCCGTTGCTGGCGCCTCCCGCGGGAGTCTACCCACCTCGGCTCCGGCAGTTGCTCGAATTGGGCCGGCGCAATGTCCGGGCCAGCAGCACGGGAAGCCTGACCGTGCGCTCGACTCCACCCGGCGCCGTCGTGCTGCTGGAGGGGCGCACCCTCGGGGCCACGCCGCTGGCGCTCGAACGCAGCGTTCCGCGCGGCCGCTACCGAATCTGGCTCGAGCTGGGCGGGAGGTGCTCGCGCACGCGGACGATCGAGATCGGTGACTCCGCGATCTCGATCGACGTCGATCTCGGTTTCGAAGGCGCCATCGACGCTGCCAACGGCGGCCTGTGCGCCCTGAGCGGCGCAGCGCTGACCGACGCCGACCTGATTCGAACCGGCCAGGTGATCGACGCTGACCTGCTGGTCGCCACGGGCTACGCCGACTTCGAGGGTAGCCGCTGGATCTATGCGGTACTCTACGACATCGCTCGCGGCAGTGCCGTTCGGCGCGGGGCGGTGCGTCTGACCGCTGCTGCTAATGCCGGCACCAGCGAGGAGACAGCGCTCGCCGATCTGGCTTGTTTTTTGGCCGACAGCGGCGAGCACGGCGCCGCCCTGGCGACCGCTCCCGTGCCCATCCGAGAGCTGTCCGCCAGAGCACCGGCGGGCCGACCGAGCCCGCCTCAAGTCGCCGCAGCCGACGATAAGGGGCCGAGCTGGCTGCTGCCCGCGATCCTGGGCGGCAGCGTCGCCCTGGTCGCGGCGGCCGCCATAGGCTCTTTCGTCGCCGTCCACGCGCTGTCCAGCGCGTCGGCCGAGCCGGAGCGCAGCTTGCACGTCGAGGTGCAACGGTGAAGGCGGGCGCGGCGATCCCGCTGCTGGCGCTGCTGGCGTGCCAGCCGCCACCGCCGGTGGTGCGGATCGGGGATCTGACCGTGCTCCTCCACCTTCCGCCGGACCAGTCTCCGCTGCAGAACCTGATCGCGCTCAACGTGCGAGTCGTCGACGAAACCGGGGCTGCGATCGAGGAGCGTCACTATGCCCCTGACGAGCAGATCGATTTCGAAATACAGCCCGTTGGCAAGGCGGTCGAGATCGTGCTCGAGGGCTATGCCGACCGCGACACCATGGTCGCCCGCGGCTCGACCGGTCTGGTCGATGCCGACGGGCCGCATCGGGTGGGACTCTACTTCGGCTCGCGCCGGAGCTTCGGGGCGGTGCCGTCCGCGGAGCAACCGCGACTGGCGGAGCACGCTGCGATCCCGCTTCTCGACGGCCAGGTTCTGATCGCCGGCGGTCGTCGAGACGGGGCGCCACTCGCCCAGGTGTGGCGCTACGATCCGGTCAGCGCGCAGTTCACGCTGGTCGGTGTGCTGTCGACGGCGCGGACCCGCATCGCGGCCGGGCGGCTGGCCGACGGTCGGGTGCTGCTGGCCGGTGGCTTCGATGAGAGCGGCGCTCCGAGCGACGCGATCGACGTCTACGATCCGGAGGTCGACGCGATCACCGCGCTCAACGCGGCGATAGCCGGCGTCGGCGGCGCCTGCGCGGTGGCTCTGGCCGACGGCCGAGTCGCGATCGCCAACGGCGTGACGGCGCTCGGCGACAGCTCCGACCTGCTCCTTTTCGACGGCCGCCTGGGCCCGCCCGCCACCGAGGTCTTGGCCGGACCGGGGCGCAGCCAGCACGTTTGCGGGTCCCTGGGCGACGGCCTGATCGCGATCGGCGGCCGCGGTGCGGCCAGCATCACGGCCACGCATGTGGCGAGCGACGGCTCGAGCCAATCCTTAGCGCTGCCCTACCCGATCGTCGACGGCGCGGCCTTTATCGACGGGAGCGAGGTCGCCGTGGTATGCGGCAGCGAGAACCAGACCGCTGCCGTATCCGTCACCGAGGTGGACGGCACCGCCTCGATCAGCGACCGCTGGCGACTCGCGCTCGCCCGCACCGCCTGCACCGCCACCCCGCTGCGCGACGGTACGCTGCTGGTGGTCGGCGGGCATCAGGCCCAGAGCGCAGTGTCGCAGGCGGAGATCCTGCACCGGGACGGCAGCGCGCTGACGGTCGAGGCGCCGCTCGAGCCGCGCGCCAGCCACACTGCGACCCGGCTGCCTGGTGGCGAGGTGCTGATCGTCGGCGGCGACGATCAACCGCCGCGCCTGTTCGTGCCATGAGCCGTTCTCGGGGCAGCGATCGGAGGTCGCCGATCCGGCGCCGGGCGCGCGCGGCGCTGATCCTCGATCGGCTGGTCGCGCACCATCCGGACGCGGCGATCGAGCTGCGGGTCGGTCGCGGCGATCCGTGGCAACTGCTGGTCGCCGTCGTGCTCTCGGCGCAGTGCACCGACGCCAAGGTCAACGCCGCGACGCCGGCCCTCTTCATTCGCTATTCGGATGCTGCGGCCATGGCGGCGGCGCGGCCGCGCCAGATCGAGCCTTACATCCGTTCGCTCGGGCTGGCCAACGCCAAATCGCGCTACCTGGTGGCCGCAGCGCGCAAGATCCTGGCCGATCACGGCGGGCGGGTGCCGGCGACGCGCGCCGAGCTCGAGGCGCTGCCCGGCATCGGCCGCAAATCGGCGAGCGTTATCCTGGCCAACGCCTTTGGTGTACCCGCGCTCGCCGTGGACACCCACGTCGGCCGGGTGGCGCGTCGGCTCGGCCTGACCGGCGAGCGCGATCCCTCCAAGGTCGAGGCCGCGCTCGAGCGTCTCTGGCCCAGCGCGCGCTGGCTGGTGGCCCATCACACGCTGATCCGACACGGCCGCCGGATCTGCCGCGCCCGCGGGCCGGACTGCGGCGCCTGCCCGGTATCGTCGCTGTGCCCGCGGATCGACGTCGCGCGTCCGCGGCGGCGACGCCCGCCGACAGGGTAATACCGAATCAACGGTAGCGCAGAAAATGCTGCAGCATCTCGCGCACCAGCTCGGACAACCCGGAGTCTCGCTGGCCGGCGATCTGCTGCAGTTGATTCAGCTCGCCGTGGGTGAGGGCCACGGTCAACTCGGCATCGAGGTGGCTGCCGGAGCGACTGGTCTGGGTCTTCAGGCGCTTCGATCGATGCCGCGAGCTGCTCGACCGCGACGGGGCGGACGACGCCGTGTCGTCCTCCTCGTCCTCGATCGCCCGCGCACCGACATCGTCGGCCTCGACCACCGGCCCCTCGTAATCCTCTATCCGCGCCTGCGCTGCGCGCATGAGCTGCACGCGCTCGGCTTCGAGCTCGTCTTCGAATAGCTGCTTGATGAAGTTGGAGAGGTGAATGTTGGAAGGCGTGAACTCGTAGCTGCCGAGAAAGGTATCGATGTCGAGCTGCATGTCCCACGCCGTCTGGTAGCGCTTCTCTCGATCTTTCTCCAGCGCCTTGAGCAAGATCCGCTCGGCCACTTCGGGCACATCCTCCTTGAAGTAGCTGGGCGGATAGATCTTGCCGTCGACGATGGCCTTCAGGATGGCCATCTCGTTCTCGCCGGTGAACAGCTTGTAGCCGCTGACCCACTCGTAGAGCACGACCCCCAGCGAAAAGACGTCCGAGCGGTGATCGAGTTGCTGGCCGAGGCACTGCTCGGGCGACATGTACGAGAGCTTGCCCTTGATCTCGCCGGCCCGCGTCTGCTCGAGCTGGCTGGTCGCCTTGGCGATGCCGAAATCGAGGATCTTCACGTTGCCCGAGAAGCTGACCACGATGTTCTCGGGGGTCACATCCCGATGCACGATGTTGAGAGGGCTGCCGTAGGCATCGGTGCGGTTGTGCGCGTAGTACAACCCCTCCAGCACGCTGGAGGCGATCTTGAGCGCGTAGACGACCGGAAACGGAATGCTCTTCTTCTCGGCCTTGGCGATGATGCGACTCATGTCGCGGCCCGAGATGTACTCCATGGCGATGAAGTATGACTCGCCGACCCGACCCAGATCGTAGATCTGCACGATGTTGGGATGATTGAGCTGCGCCGCCAGCTTGGCCTCGTTGAGAAACATCTGGACGAAGGACGGCTGGCTCGTCAGATGCGGCCGGATGCGCTTGAGACAGATGATCTTCTCGAAACCCTCGACGCCGGCCTGACGGGCGAGGAAGATCTCGGCCATGCCGCCGACCGCGATGCGGTTGAGCAGCGTATACTTGCCGAAGCGCGTGCCGCGCATCGGCCGCAGCACACCGCGCGGGGCTGCTGCTGACTGTCTCATGCCCTCGCCACAACCATCGGTCGTCGGACCTCAGCCGTTGCGCCGCCGGAGCGCGGTCGCTGCCCGCTCAGCCTCGTCGTGTATGGCGACCAGGTCGGCCGTCTGCAAAACGCCGTCGCGCACCGCGAACTGTCCATCGACCAGAACGTGTCGCACGTCGCAGCCGCGGCAGGCGTAGACCAGAGCAGTCAATGCGTCGCCCGCTGGTCTCGCATGAACCCCCCGCAGATCGACCACGACGACGTCCGCGCGCTTGCCGACGGCCAGGCTCCCCAGCTCCTGGTCCAGGCCGAGCGCCTCGGCGCCGCGAATGGTCGCCATCTCGATCAACTGGTAGGGTGTCAGCGCGCTGGACGTCGCGCGCACGCGATGGATGAGGGCGGTCGCGCGCAGGGTCTCGAACAGATCGAGGCACCCCGCATAGGGCGCTCCACCCGCTCCCAGGCTGACGCGAACGCCCTGGGCCACCAGCTCGGGTATCTTTGCGATGCCCGCCGCGCTCCTCAGGTCCGCCAGCGGGCAGTGGGCGACGCTGGTGCTCGATTCGCGCAACAGCTTCTGCTCGCGCGCGGTGAGCCAGACGCAGTGAGCCAGCACGACATCGCGTCCGGTCAGCCCGACCTCGTGCAGATGCGCGATCGGATCGCTCGAGAACTGGGACCGCACACCCTCGACCGCGGTGCTGCTCTCGGCCGCGCGCACGTGCAGCAGGCAGCCGGCGGCGCGCGCACGGCCGATCACCTCGATCAGCAGCTCCTCTGAACAGCACCGCACGTCATAGGGGGCGTAGGCGTAGCGCAGCCGGCCGGAGGCGGATTTGTGCCACACCTTGCGCAGCCGTTCGGCCTCGGC
>JAFGSX010000282.1 GCA_016934455.1 Deltaproteobacteria bacterium | reverse complement strand
GGTCGCGGCCGACCGCCATGCCCACGGCAACGACGGACCTTCGGATCACCGAGATCCTGCGCACGATCGAGGGCGAGTCCTCGCGCGCGGGTCTGCCGTGCGCGCTGATCCGACTCTCCGGATGCCCGCTGCGGTGTCGCTGGTGCGACACCCGCCATGCCTATCCGCCCGGACCAGCGATGACGGTCGGCCAGGTGTTGGAGCGGGTCGCCGGTTTCGGCGTGCGCCGGGCGCTGGTCACCGGAGGAGAGCCGCTGGCCCAGGTCGCCTGCCTGGATCTGCTGCGGGCGCTGGTCGCCGCCGGCTACGAGACGCAGCTCGAGACCTCGGGTGCGCTGGATATCGGCGCGGTGCCGTCCGCCGTGCGCCGCATCGTCGACGTCAAGACGCCGTCGAGCGGCGAATCGGCGCGCATGGTGGCCGCCAATCTCGACCTGGTCGGGGCCAATGACGAGGTCAAGTTCGTGATCGCCGATCGCGCCGACTTCGATTACTCGGTCGCCGTCGTGCAGCGCGCGCGCCTGTGCCCGCGCTGCGAGGTGCTGTTCTCTCCCGTGTACGGAGAGCTCGACCCGGCGCTGCTGGCGCGCTGGATTCTCGATTGTGGCGTCGACGCGCGGCTCAACCTGCAGCTTCACAAGCTGGTGCTGGGATCGGCCGGCGACGCCGCGCTGACCGCCGGTTGATCAGCGCGCCTTGTCGTCGCCGTCGTCGCACGGCGGTGCGCCGGCGAGGCGCGCCTGCCAGTGCGAGAACGCGCGCACCGCCTTGAGCAGGACGTCGTCGTGCAGAAAACGAACGCCGGGCGCCGGGATGCGCTCCTCGGCCACGGCCTTGAACAAGCGGCCGGTCGCGGTGCCGGGCAGATCGGTGGCCCGGTCGGGCAGCGGGGTCTCGACGCGCACGATGCCCTCGGCGTCGGGCGTCATGCGGGCGCCCGCGCCGCGCAGGATCTTGAGCATCGGCTCGTTGTCGGCCATCACGAAGGCGTGAAAGGTGCGGATGCCGTTGTCGATCGCTGACTGGCTCAGCACCGAGAGCATGGCGCTGCCCAGACCCAGGCTCTGGTGCGAATCGACGACGACGACGGCCGCCTCGGCGGCGGTCGGTTCCTGGGCCAACCTGTGGTAGCGCGCGATGCCGAGACCGAGCTCAGGGTTGTCGACAGGAAAGGCGGCCCAGGCCATGCGATCGTCGTAGTCGAGGTCGGTGAGCTGATCGAGCTGCGCCTCGGACAGCTCGCGGATCGGAGACAGGAAGCGGCGAAAACGGGTCTGCCGCGAGAGGCGCGTCATGCCCTCCTGGATGCGCGGCTTGTCGGCCGGGGCCAGCGGCCGCAGCATCACGCGCTGGCCATCGCGCAGCGTCACTTCGCGGGCGATCGGGGGCGGTTTGGCCATGGCTGCTCCTCGGCGTCTGTGCGTCCATCCTACCACAGCAAGCCCTTCACGCCTCGGGTGCGCTATGATGAAATCGGGCGCAGGGAGGCGAACATGCGGGGATCCATCTGCATTGCGCTGGGATTGATGGCGGTCGTGCTGGTGCCGCAGCCGTTGCAGGCAGCCAGGCGCGTTGCCAAGCCAGCGGCGGGAACAGAGACACCGCCGCCACCGCCACCGCCGCCACCGCCACTTCCGACCGCAGCTCCGGCGGAGACCCCGGCGTCGCTGCCCGTCGCTGCCGTTGCCGCGCCGACGGTTTCGGCCAAGGCGCCGGCGAGCGCCCTCGGGGCTGCCCAGGAGAGCATCGCGATCCTGGCGTTCGCAGCGCACGGCGTCGACCAGCACATCGCCGACATCGTCACCCAGAGCGCGACCGCGGCCATCGACCGGCTGGGCGTCTTTCGCGTCATCAGCGCCGACGACATCCGCAGCATGCTCACCGCCGAGGCGCTCAAGCAGGCCGTCGGCTGCAGCGAGAGCACGTGTCTGGCCGAGATCGCGGGCGCCATCGGCGCCACCTACATCATCGCGGGATCGGTCGGCAAGCTGGGCAGCGCCTACCAGCTCTCGCTGACGCTGATCGACCAGGCCCGCGCCCAGACCGTCGACCGGGTGGTGCGGCAGGACGAGGTGGCGGTGTCGCAGCTCCCCGCGCTGGCCGATGCGGCGGCGCGGCAGGTGGTGCGCAAGCTGCTGGCCGCCAAGCAGGGGGCGCTGGACCTGGTCGTCAACGAGGCCGGGGCCGACCTCGTCGTCGACGACGCGCTGGTCGGCGTGGCGCCGCTGATCGCCCCGCTCAAGCTGCCGCAGGGGCCGCACCGCCTGGCCGTGGCCAAGGCCGGTTTCATCACCCACAAGCAGGACGTCGAGGTACGGCCCAACGAGACGACCGGGGTGACCGTCCGGTTGACGCCGAACGCCGAGTTTCGAGAGGCCTACCGCTCGCGCAACCGCACGCTGCGCACGCTGGCCTGGTTGACGACGGGCAGCGCGCTCGTCGGCGGCGCGGTTGCGCTTGGTGCGTACGTCTACAATCGGCAGAAGCTGGATGATGCCGACAAGCTGCTGAACAACGCCGATGTCTTTGGCAGCGATCCCAACCATCCGCGGATCTTGATTCCGGACGACCCCGACGTCGATGCCTATCGGGAGCTGCAGGGGCATGCGCTGGTGTCGACCGCGGTCGCCTACAGCGCGCTCGGGGTCGCGGC
>JAFGSX010000281.1 GCA_016934455.1 Deltaproteobacteria bacterium | reverse complement strand
GGTCGCGGCCGGGTCCGCCGGGTCGCCGCCGGCGGCGGCGATCGCGATCTCCACCGAGGCCGGCCGGGTGGCCGGACAGGCGGCGTCCGGGGTCGCGCCCTGGCCCGCCGTCACCTGCCACAGCGCGGCCACCTCGCGGCCGCGCTCGCTCTCGACCATCACCTCGACGATGGCCGGCCCCGCCAGCGGGGCAGCGGCGGTGGCGCTGAAGGCGCGGCCGCGCCGGTCGACGGCCAGCGCGCTCAGGCGGCCGCTGCAATCCAGCACCAGGACCTCGACCACCCGCACCTGGCGCAGGGCGCGACCGCTCACCAGCAGCAGCTCTCCGCTCGCCAGCGCCACCGGCGCGTTTTGGAAGTCGATCAGCGCGCGGCTGCACAGCACCAGTGCCGGCGCGGGTCCGGCCAGGGCGCAGCGCGCGGGTGCCAGCAGTCCGATCTCGAGCGCCAGGTCGGGGTCGTCCTGGCGGGCCAGCACGAGCTGCGAGGTCGGCGCGCCCCGGCCGGCCATTTGCTGGGCCGCTGCCGCCTGCAGCTCGGCCAGCGGCCTGCCGCTCGCCTGCAGCGCCTCGGCCACCGCCTGCAGGCGCGGGTCATCCCAGTCGACTGCGGCCGCGGCCAGCTCCTGGCGCAATCCGGCGGACGGCGCCTTTGGCGGCGCGTGCTGGCAGCCGGTCGCGAGCGCGGCACCGATCATGGCTGCCGGCCAGGTCGGCACGGATCCTGAGCGGCCCTGCGGTCGGCGCCCGACCATCTCGCTCCCCTGGATCGTCCTCGGCCGGGATCTCCACGGCCCAAAAGAGCGCAACATATCAGCAAATTGCCGTGCCGCGATGGGAGGAATATTATCGATGGCCAGGCCGTTGAAAGAGCACGGGCAACCGGCAGAGGGCGGCGATGTTCGGTTTTGGGTCGCAGCTCCGCGAGCAACGGGACTTCGAGCGGCAGGCTCTGGAGCACGCCCGCGCCCTGTACGGCCTGGCGCTGCGGCTGACGCGCCGGCCGAGCGACGCCGAGGACATGGTGCAGGAGACCTTTCTGCGCGCATTTCGCTTCTCGGAGCGCTTTGAGCCGGGAACCAACCTCAAGGCGTGGCTTTTTCGCATCCTTACCAACACCTTTATCAACAAGTACCGGCGCCAGGCCAAGGAGCGCGAGCTGGTCGAGGGCGTCGAGCAGGAGGCGGTGCGCCAGCAGCTCGTGCCCGACGACGCGGCGCTGCCCTTCGTCGATCCCGAGCACGCTCTGATCGATCGCTTCATGTCAGACGAGGTGGCCGCCGCGCTCGAGCAGGTGCCGGTGGATTTCAGGACCGTGGTGCTGCTGGCCGACGTGCACGATTTCTCGTATCGCGAGATCGCCCAGATGCTCGACTGCCCGGTGGGCACGGTGATGAGCCGGCTCTACCGCGGCCGCCGCATCCTGCAGCAGATCCTGTTTGGCTACGCCGTCGAGCAGGGGATCCTCCATCCCGAGCGCGACGGAGTCGACGGCGCCCCCGCCGATCTCGAGGTCTATCGTCGCCGCCGCGCGCGCGCGGCCAACGGCGAGGGCGACGGAGGCGCGCCATGACCGACGATCCCAGGCGCCCGGTGACCGGCCTGACCTGCGGCGAGGCGCAGCCTCTGCTCGGCCTGTACGCCGACGGCGAGTTCGAGCCGGGCGAGCAGCCCGCCCTCGAGGATCACCTGGCGCACTGCGCCGAGTGCAGCCGCAAGGTTCACGCCGGGCGCGCCTTCAGGGTGCGCCTGGGTCAGGCCGTGCGCGAGGCCGATGCCCTCGCGCTGCCGCCGCACTTCGCGGCCCGGCTCGGCCGCCGCGTCAGCCACACCCGTGTCGCCCATCGCGTCGGCCGGATGGCGCTGCCGCTGGCCGCCGCCGCCGCGCTGGTAGGCTTTTTGACCCTGACCTCGAGCGACGCGCTGACCGCGGTGGCCGACGAATCGGTGCAGCGCCACGCCGACCAGGGCAGCGTCGATTTCGCCTCGCAGGATGCGGCCGTTCTCGAGCGCATCCTGACCGAGCGCATCGGCCACTCGCTTCGCGTGCCGCAGTTCGGGGCCACGGGCATGGCCGTGCGCGGCGCGCGGCTGGTGCAGCTCCACGACCGCCCGGCGGCGCAGGTGGTCTACCGCACCGCGCGGGCGCGGATCTCGCTGCTGGCGGTGCCGGACCCGCAGCGCCAGCTCGATCTCGACGACGAGCGGCTGCCGCGGCCCGAAGGCCGGCCGCTGCACGTAGCCCGCAAGAACGGTCTGACGGTGGTGATCTGGCGCCAGAGCGACACGGTCTACTCGATGGTGTCCGAGCTGGGGGCGCCCGAGCTGGTGCGGCTGTTGCTCGACAACGGTCAAAGGCCGCCCCGCCGCGAGCGCTTCGAGCGGCCACCTCTGCCGTCCGTCCCCGTCAGCTTCTGATCAACCTTTTGACTCCATTCTGCAACGGATATAGCATGGCGCTCACCAGCGGGGGCTGACGCCTCCGCCCGTGTAGCTTTGGAGTGGCATCCATGCCCCAGTCCATTTTGCTGATCGATGCCGAGCAACCGTTCACCGACAACATTGCAGGCGAGTTGCGCCGGCACGGCCTCGATGTGACCGTGGTGGGAGACGGCAAGGAGGGCCTGGACAAGGCCCGCAAGCTCGATCCCCGGCCGGCGCTCGTGGTGCTGTGCGTCGAGCTGCCCAAGATGAGCGGCTACAGCATCTGCAACAAGCTCAAGAAGGACGACGATCTCAAGGCGTTGCCGCTGATCATCACCTCCAGCGAGGCCACCCCCGAGACCTTCGAGCAGCACAAGAAGCTCAAGACCCGCGCCGACGGCTACCTGATCAAGCCCTTCGACGGCAAGGCGCTGTTCGAGCAGATCAAGGCGCTGATCCCGGTCGACGGCGACGCCGAGGAGGTGATGGAGCTGGACGCCTCCGAGATCTCCGAAGCCGGCCCGGAGGATGGCTCGGTCGACCTGTCGGACATCATGAGCGAGGTCGACGACGAGCCCAGGCTGGAGACCGAGGAGCCGGTCGCGATCGACGCCGGTGGCGACGGGCTCGATCTGACGCTCGACGACGAGCCGCTCAGCCTCGACGTCGAGGAGATGGGCGACTCCGATCTGGCGAGCTTCGATTCGCAATTCGACAACCTCTCGTCGGAGCCGGCCGCCGACCTCGACGCCGAGCTGGGCGCGCCGGAGGAGGCCAAGATCTCCAAGGGCGACCTCGACTCCCTGCTCGACGCCGAGCCCGAGCCCGAGTTCGAGCCGGAGATCGAGGCGCCGGCGCCCAAGAACGACTACAGATCCAAGTACGAGGACAAGAAACCAGCCGCGGCAGCGGTGGCCAGCTCGGTCTCGGTGGCGTCGGCAGGCGACAGCAAGGCGCTCGAGGAGGCCGAGCGCCAGTTGCGCGACATCCGGCGGCAGAACACCGATCTGACCTCGCGCGTGGCCGAGCTGGAGAGCCGGCTCAAGGCGGCCGAGGAGGAGGCGCGCAAGAAGAGCGAGAACCTCTCCTCGATCCAGTCCTCCACGACGTCGAGCAACCGCGAGCTGCTGGCCATCAAGCAGCAGCTTCACGACAAGGACAAGGAGCTGTTCAAGCTCAAGGAGGAGGCCTTTAGCAAAGAAAAGGCCGCCTTCGACGCCGAGGACAAGCTCAACGAGGCGCAGCACCGGGTCGACAGCCTCAGCGGAGAGATCAAGGACCGCGACGCCACCATCACCTCTCTCAATGCCAAGGTGAGCGCGCTCAGCGACGAGCGCGATACCATCGACCGCGAGTCGAGCGAGCGCATCCACAAGCTCGAGGCCGACCTGCGCAACCTGGCGGCCGAGCGCGACAGCCAGGTCAAGCAGCTCGAGGAGCAGCGCACCAGCCAGGTCAAGCAGCTCGAGACGCAGCGCGACGGTCTCAAGTACCGGCTCGAGCAGGCCGAGAAGACCGCGTCCGAGCGCGCGGACCGGATCGAGACCCTCTCCTCCGAGCTGGCGCAGAAGGAGGAGCAGATCACCGAGCTCTACCGCAAGTCCAAGAGCGACGAGCAGATCCGCGATCGCGCGCGCAAGGCGGTCGAGATCGCCAACGAGCTGCTGTCGGGCAAGGTCGCGGCCGAGGACGCCGAGCTGCCGGCGTAATCTACCGTCCCGCGCTCGAGGTTCATTCTTCTAACCCTGCCGCCCACAATGGACCGGTCAACGGCGAGCGGCGCGCTCAGTCGTCGGTCGCCAGCAGTGGAGCGTGCCGGTAGTCCGCGATCCAGATGCCGTCGAGCAGCCCAAAGCGATCGATCTCGCCGGTCAGCGCCTCGGTCAGCGGGATCTCCGCGCCGCAGCGCGGACAGCGCACGATGTCATGGCCCATGGTCGCTCCTGGCATGCCCGCGCCGCGCTCCGGCGTCGGCCGCTGCCGCAGTCTGTTCTACCCCAGGTGGCCGCCGCGTTCGATCGAGATCCATCTTGACCGGTTATCGCGACGGAGCGCGTCGCGTGTGGGCTTCTGTGCGGGCTGCTCGATGGTGCTGATGGTCTCTGCTACAATCAGGTGGCCTTGTGACGGGCACCGGCACCCGACCGGCCGCGGGGGCAGCATGAGATACCTGTTCTGGATCGCGCT
>JAFGSX010000280.1 GCA_016934455.1 Deltaproteobacteria bacterium | reverse complement strand
GTCGGGTTCAACGTCGTCGGCGCCGACAAGCACGTCGGCCCGCTGCCCGCGCTGACCGAGGCCGCCGGCCGGCTGCCGATCGCGCTGATCGCGCTGCTCTGCCTGGTCGCGGTCTACCTGGCGTGGCAGACGATCTTCAACCGACGGATGGGGGTGATGGCGGCGGTCGCGCTGATCACCTCGCCGTTCTTCCTGATGGTCGGTCGCCAGGCGATCACCGACATGCCTTTTGTCGGTTTCGCCAGCGCCGGTCTCTGCTTTTTCATGATCTCGATGTTCAGCCAGAGCTACCGCCAGTCGCGCTGGTACCAGCGGGTCAGCCCCTGGGTCCTCGGCTTTCTGGTGGTGGCGACGCTGCCGCAGTACTGGGCGATCATCCGCTCGGTCAAATGGCTAAACCCGTTCGTCTACGGCGTGCGGGTGGGCGTCTTCATCGGCTTCGCGGCGCTGATCGGGGTGCTGGTCTGGCTGCTCTACAAGCGCGGCAAGGACAGCGCGCTGGTGATGTTTTACATCTGCATCTCGCTGGCCACGCTGGGCAAGGGCATCGGCGGTTTTGCCCTGCCCGGCCTGGTGATCCTGTGCTACCTGCTGGTCAGTTGGGACTGGGCGATCCTGCGGCGCTCGCAGCTTCTGCTCGGCACGCTGCTGTTCGTGCTGATCGCGGTGCCCTGGTACCTGGTGCTGTCGCTGTTCTTCACCGGCTACGACGACGAGCACAAGCTGTTTTACCAGCGTTTCTGGATCCACGACCACCTCAACCGGCTGGCGGTGGGAGTGCACGGCGAGACCGGCTCGTTCGACTACTTCATCAGGCAGCTCGGCTTTGGCACTCTGCCCTGGGCGGCGGTGATGCCGCTGGCGCTGTTTGACGCCATGCGCAAGCCGATGCGCCGGGTCGACGACCCGCAGGACAAGGCGCGCGTCTTCACCGTGGTCTGGGCGGTGGTGATGTTCGTCTTCTTCACCGCCATGCAGACCAAGTTTCACCACTACATCCTGCCGATGGTGGTGCCGCTCTCGATGCTCGCCGGCATGTGGCTGACCAAGTTCTGGGACAGCGGACGCATGCCCTCGGGACTGGTGGTGGTGACGATCTTCGCCCTGACGCTGCTGGTCGCGCTCGACGGCATGCGCCAGCCGTGGGCGTTTGTCGACATGTTCACCTACCACTACATCAGCTACAAGCCCGACTACTACTTCCCGCGCAACTTCTCCTACAAGTACTGGCTCGGGGCGCTGGTCGGCGTCGGCATGTTCGTCACGCTGTGCGTGGCCGCCTGGGGTTATCGCCAGCCGCTGCGGGAGCGCATCGGCGACAGCAGGCTCGGCCGCGTCCTGCGCTTCGTCCCCGAGTTGCTGGGCGACGTCGGCAGCTTCGTCTCGAGCCTGGTCGGCGGCACTCCGGGCCGCGGCCTGGTGCTGGCGCTGTCGATCAACGGCTTTCTCATCGGCGTCTTCTTCTCGCAGGTCTACTTCCTGCAACTGGCGCCGCACTGGTCGCAGCGCTACCTCTACGACACCTACTGGAACGACCGCCGCGGCAACGAGCCCAACCTGGCGTACCTGATGAACTGGCGCGGCGAGACCTTCTACGCGCTCAACACCGACGACCAGATCAAGGATGCCGCCGGCCTCAAGGAAAAGCTCAAGGGGCCGGGCCGCAAGTACATCGTCGTCGAGAGCAACCGCTACCAGGGCCTCGAGTCGGCCTCCGGGCTGCCGGCCGGCAAGATCGAGGTGATCGACCGTTCCAACAGCAAGTGGTATCTGGTGCGGGTCAACGAGTAGGGGACAGCATGGCGCTCACAAATCGCACTCTGGGATCGACCGCGCTCGTCGCGGCGCTGGCGCTCGGCGGCTGCGCCAAAGAAGAGATCATGCACGATCTCAGCGAGCGCGATGCCAACGAGATCCTGGTCGTGCTCGACACCAAGGGCATCAGCGCGCGCAAGGAGATGGCCGAGGGTCGCGTCGTCACCTGGAAGGTCATCGTGCCCGGATCGCGCGCGTCCGAGGCGCGCCGCATCCTGGTCGACGCCGAGCTGCCCAAGCCCAAGTCCCTGCGGCTGTCGGACGTGTTCAAGGAGTCGGGCATGATCCCGACCGCGAGCGAAGAAAAGGCCAAGATGCTGATGGGCATCCAGGGCGAGATCGAGCAGAAGCTCAAGCTGATCCCGGGCGTGCTCGACGTGCACGCGCAGGTGGTGATCCCGGACAAGGAGGCGATCCGGGACGTCAACGCCCCCAAGCCCGATCCGATGGCGTCGGTGGTCATCGTCTACGAGGAGACCAGGCCCAACGAGCTGCCGTTCAGGATCGAAGACATCCAGAAGGCGGTCGCCGCCAGCGTGGAGGATCTCAAGGCCGAGCGCGTCACCGTGCTGCCCTACAAGAACCGCTCGATCTCGGAGCGGCTCAACAAGATCGCCGCCAAGTCCGGCGAGTGCCCGCCGGCCGCCGGCGTCCCCGTCGGCACCGTCAAGGTGCTGGGCATCCAGATCTCCGACGGCAAGGGCAACCTGACCAAGTTCTACGCGCTGGTCGGCGGCGCCGGCGCGCTGACGGTGCTGCTGTTCGTGCTGTTCATCTTCACCAGCATCGGCCGCATCGGGGTCAAGCGGCAGCTAGCCAAGGCGCTGGCCGAGAACCTGGCGTTCAAGAAGGCGCGACCGAACACGCAGCTAACCAACGGTTGAGCAACCCTCGCCGATGCTCGAGCAGGCTCTGTTCCAGCAGCTCTACGCCACGGTCGGCCGCCGCGACGCCATGCTGTTGCTGACGTCGATCTTCTTTTCCGGCAACCAGGCCGCGGAGCTGTTCGAGTTCTTGCCCGAGGAGGTCGCCGCCAGGCTCGCCGAGCACAGCGAGAAGCTGCTGGCCATACCGCGGCAAAAGCGGCTGATGCTGCTGGTGCGCGAGATGCGGCGGCTGATGTCGATACGCACCACCTTCAGGCTCGAGGGCGTCGACCCGTCCTGGCTGATCGCCGGTTTTCGCGGCGAAAAGCCGCGCATCGTCGCGATGGTGCTGCTGCACATGCCGTCGTCGATCTCGCGCCAGATCGTCGAGCGGCTGCCGCCGGCGGTGCGCCAGGCGTTGCCGCCGCGCGGCGAGCTGCGCAACGTGCCGCTGGAGATCGTCCAGCTCGTGCGCAAGCGCTTTGACGCCAAGTTCGCGATGATGGAGGTGCCGCGACAGCTCTCGCACTTTGGCTTCAAGGAGGTGCTGGCGCTGGAGGCGCGCGAGCTGATCGCGCTGACCCGCGTGCTCGGCATCGAGGAGCTGGCGTGCGCCTTTGTCTCGGTCGGCAAACGGGCGCTGGCCGAGCTGCTGCGCCGCATGCCGCGCGAGAACGCCGAGGAGCTGCTGGTCGCGGTGAAAAAGGTGACGCGGCGCAACGCCATGGAGATCAAGGACGCCCAGAAGTTTCTGGCGCGGGTGCTGGTCAACTTTCAAAACACCGACGAGCTGTTTCAAAAGGCCGGCCTCTACCAACTGGCCAAGGCGATCGCGACCGAGGATCGCGACTTTGTGCGGCAGGTCTGCCAGCGGTTCCCGCGCGCCCACGGCCGCCTGCTCGAGGAGTACCTGGCCAAGGCCAAGGAGCTGGGCGAGTCGGATCAACAGCTCACGCAGGCGCTGCAGGATCGCGTCCTCGACCAGGTGCGCGACCTGTCCGCGCGCGGCAAGATCAACACCCGCTACATGAAGTACACGTTTCGCTACCATCGCGGCGACGAGGACCCCGATGGCGAATCCTCCGAGGAGCAACCCGAGTAGCCGGCCGATCAGCGGTCGCGCATGAAGTGCAGATCCTTGGTGTCGGGCAACCTGGGGAACGTCACGTCCTTGAGCGGTTTCTTGTCTGACCTGGGCGCGCGATCGGCGCCGCGGGAAGCGTCGGGCTTGGCCTCGACGATCGGTGGCGGCGGAACCGCCGGCGGAGTCGGAATCGACGGGCCGCCGGCATCGCGACGGGCGACCTGCCGTCGCCTGTCCGGTCGGCCGGCGACATCCGGCGCGGCCGCGTCCCCGGCCAGGGGTGTGAGCACGATCAGCGGCCACTCCTTGTCGGTCTCGACCGGGATCTTCTGCTGCCAGACTCGGTAGCCGGCGAGCTGGATCCGCACCTCGTGTTCCTTGCCAGCCATCACCGGTACCGTGACCGGAGATTTCGCGTCCGCCTGCGAATCGTCGACGATGACGACCGCACCCGGTGGCTCGGTCCGGAGCGTCAGCGAGACCAGCCGCTCGGGCGGCAGCGCGGCATCGGCGCTCGCCGTCGGCAGCGGCGGTTGCGCGATGACCCAGATCGCGACGCCGGCCGCGATCGCGAAGACGACGATCGCAAACGCCAGCAGCCAGCGCACCCAGCGCAGGGCGCCGCCCGCCGGCACCTCGACCTCGGTCGTGCTGCTTTCGGCCGCCGCCGGCGATGACCGCGGCAGCTTGGGTTGCGAGTCCGCGATCACCGGTTCGGGCGGCATCAGCGCGCTGTCGATCCCGCCGGAGTCGAAGGCCGCCGTCGGCGCGCTGTCGAGGGGGGGAGCGCTCTGGACCGCCGCCGCCTGAGCCGCCGCGAAATTGGAGCCCATGGCCTGGGTGCCGCCCTCGACCGGCGTGCTTCCCGGCGTCACCACCGGCAACTGCAGCCCCTCGGTCTTGCCCGACTGCGGCCGCAGGCCACCGCCGATCAGCGGCAGCTCGTCCAGCGCCTGCAACAGCGCGTCGGCGGTCTGGTATCGATCCTCCGGCGCCTTGACGAGCAGCCGCATCACCAGCTTCTCGAGCGCCCCCGGCACCGTCACCGGCCGCGGCAGTTGCGCAAACGGCCGCGGCTTCTGCTGCAGGTGCGCCATCAGGATCTTCATCGCCGAGTCGCCGTCGAAGAGAGCGCAGCCGCCGAGCATCTCGTAGGCGATCGCGCCGACGGCGTAGAGATCCGAGCGCGAGTCGTTCATGACGCCGTTGACCTGCTCGGGGCTCATGTAGCGCGGCGTGCCGAAGATGACGTCGCCCTGGGTCAGCGTCTTGACGTCGACGCCCTGCGGCGCGCGCAGCTTGGCCACGCCGAAGTCCAGCACCTTGACGAAGTCGGGCTCACCGGCGGTCGGCACCAGCATGATGTTGTCGGGCTTGAGGTCGCGGTGGATCACGCCGCGGTTGTGGGCCTCGGACAGGGCGCGCGCGATCTGGGCCAGGATTCGCACCGCGCGCCGTGGCTCCATCGGCGCTTCCACCTCGATCGCCTGCCGCAGGCTGCGGCCCTCGAGGAACTCCATCGCGATGTACATCAGGCCCTGCTCGGTGGTGCCGAAATCGAAGATGGTGACCGTGTTGGGATGGGCCAGCCGGCTGATGGCGAGCGCCTCCTTTTCAAAACGCTTGACCGCGATCGGATCCTCGGTCAACTGCTTGAGCAGGACCTTGAGCGCGACGGTGCGGCCGAGCGGCGCCTGGCGGGCGGCGTAGACCGCGCCCATCCCGCCCTCGCCCAGCTTGGCGTAGACCTCGTAGCGACCGGCGACGACCGTGTTGAGCATCGGATCGTTGAGGCGTTCGCCCTCGCTCATGGTCGCCACTTTGGCAGGCTCGACGCACAATGTCAAAACCGGCACGTCGCCACTTGTCGCTTCTTGCGCCGATCTCCGCCGCGTGTCACAACGGCGGCGACTTTCGTGTCGGGGACGCTCATGCGACGCGCGATCATCGTCGGCACCGGTTCCCACTTACCCGAGGGCGTGCTCACCAACGCCGACTTCGAGCAGATGGTCGACACCAGCGACAAGTGGATCGTCGAGCGCACCGGCGTGCGCGAGCGCCACATCTTGACCGACGAAAAGCTGGCGACCAGCGACATGGCGACTGCAGCCAGCGCGCACGCGCTCGAGATGGCCAACATGCAGCCGACCGACCTCGACTGCATCATCCTGGCAACCGTCACCGCCGACATGACCTGCCCGTCGGGAGCGGTGCGAGTGCAGCAGAAGCTGGGCGCCAACAACGCCTTTGCCTTCGACGTGTCGGCCGCCTGCGCCGGATCCCTGCTCGGCCTGGACATCGGCGCCACCCTGATCGAGTCGGGCCGGATCCGGAACGCGCTGGTGATCGGCGCCGAGAGCATCTCGCGCATCGTCAACTACCAGGACCGCAACACCTGCGTGCTCTTCGGCGACGCCGCGGGCGCCATGGTGCTGCGCGCTGCCGACGAGACGACCCGCGGCGTGCTGGCGGTGGTGACCCACACCGACGGCCGCCAGTGGGAGCTGATCCACGTGCCGGCCGGAGGAAGCGCGTTGCCAGGCAAGAAGGTCACCGATCCGACGCTGTTTACCGTGCACATGTCGGGGCGCGAGGTGTTCAAGTTCGCGGTGCGGGCGCTGGCCGACCTGAGCCACGAGCTGATGCGGCGCTGTCAGCTCGTCAACACCGACATCCACTGGGTGGTGCCGCACCAGGCCAATCGACGCATTCTCGAGGCGCTCTCGCAGAAGCTCGCGATCCCGCTCGAACGCTTCATCATCAACATCGAGCACACCGGCAACACCTCGTCGGCATCGGTGCCGATGGCCCTCGACCAGGGCGTGCGCGATGGCCGCATCCGGCAGGGCGAGGCGGTGCTGATGCTGGCGATCGGCTCCGGCATGGCCTGGTCAGGCGCCATCGTGCGCTGGTAGCGCGCCGCGCGGTCAGTCCGCCCTCGCCCACTCGCTGTGCCGCGGCGCACCCTCGGGATCGTCGACGCTCCGGTAGCCGTGCGCGCCAAAGGCGTCGCGCTGCGCCTGGATCAGGTTGACCGGCAGCCGAACGCAGCGCAGCGCGTCGAGGTAGGCCACGCCGGCTGCCAGCGCTGGCACCGGCAACCCGGCGGCGAGAGCGCTGCCGGTGGCGCTGCGCCAGCCGCTCTCGGCCGCGCGCAGCAGCTCCGCCAGCCCGGCGTCGTCGAGCAGGTGGCCGAGATCGGGCTGCGCCGCCCAGGCCCGCATGATCGGCTCGAGCAGGCGCGAGCGGATGATGCAGCCGGCGGTCCAGACCCGCGCCACCTCGGCCAGGTCGATGCTCCAACCCAGGCGCAGCGAGGCGGCGCGGACCAGCGCCAGCCCCTGCGCGTAGGCGACGATGTCGGCGCCGAGCAGCGCGTCGTGGGCGGCCGCGACCAGCGCCTCGCGATCGCCGATGCCCGCCGCGCGCTGCCGCGGGTAGCGCCGGTCGAGCTGCCGCCGCAGACCGCGGTCGGCCGACAGCGCGCGCACGTCGACGGCGGCGGCGATGGTCGGCACCGGCACGCCCAGCTCGAGGGCAGCCTCGACCGTCCAGCGGCCGGTGCCCTTGTGGCCCGCCACGTCGAGCACCTGGTCGACCAGCCAGCCCGCGCCGCGGCCATCGCGCACGACCAGCACCTGCGCGGTCAGCTCCACCAGAAAGGAGCCGAGCGGGCCCTGGTTCCAGCGGGCGAAGATCCCGGACAGCTCGGGCGGCGTCAGCCCGAGGCCGTCGCGCAGCAACTGGTAGACCTCGGCGATTAGCTGCAGGGCGGCATACTCGATGCCGTTGTGCACCATCTTGACGAAGTGGCCGGCGCCGTCCGGCCCGATGCGGGAGACACAGGGTCCAAAGCTGCTGCGCGCCGCGATCGCCTCGAGCACCGGCCGCAGCAGGCGGTACGCCTCGGTGCTGCCACCCGGCATCAGGGATGGGCCGTGGCGGGCGCCGGTGACGCCGCCCGAGACGCCCATGCCGACGAAGTGCAGCCCGATCGCGTCGCAGCGCTGACAGCGGCGCCGGGTGTCGAGGTAGTGCGAGTTGCCGCCGTCGACCACCAGATCGCCAGGCTCGAGCAGCGCGGCCAGCCGGTCCAGCAGATCGTCGACCGCTGCGCCCGCCTTGACCATCAGCACCACGACGCGCGGCCGCGCCAGCGCCGCCACCAGCGCCGGCAGCTCGGCATGCGCCCGCAGACGACCGCCGCTCCCGGCCGCGGCCTGCTCGGCGACCTCCGCGGTCCGGTTCCAGACCGCGACCCGATGGCCGCGGTCGGCGAGGTTGAGCGCCAGGTTCTTGCCCATCACCGCCATGCCAACGACGGCGACCCGGCTCTGCTCCGACGACGTCATCGGCGTATCTCCGTCACCGCTCCGCGGCCGGCGCGCCACCGCGCCCTAGCGCCGCAGCTTTTTGTAGGCGTTGATCAGGCCATTGGTCGAGCTGTCGTGCGTCGCCACCGGCGCGTCGCCCTCCAGCTCGGGCAGGATCTTGCTCGCCAGTTGCTTGCCCAGCTCGACGCCCCACTGGTCGTAGCTGTTGATGTTCCAGATCACGCCCTGGACGAAGATCTTGTGCTCGTAGATCGCGATCAGCCGGCCCAGCGTGCGCGGGTCGAGCTGCCTAAACAGGATGCTGGTGGTCGGCCGGTTGCCGCCGAACACCTTGTGCGGTAGCAGCGCCTTGAGCCTCGCCTCGTCGAGAACTTGCCGCTTCAGCTCCTCCTCGGCCTCGGCCTCGGTCTTGCCCCTCATCAGCGCCTCGGTCTGGGCGAAAAAATTGGCCAGCAGGATGGGGTGATGCTGGCCGATCGGGTTGTGGCTGCGCGCCGGCGCCAGAAAGTCGCACGGGATCAGGCGCGTGCCCTGGTGAATGAGCTGGTAAAAGGCGTGCTGGCCGTTGGTGCCGGGCTCGCCCCAAATTACCGGACCGGTGCTGTAGTCGGCGATGCGCTCGCCGTCGCGGGTGACGCCCTTGCCGTTGCTCTCCATGTCGCCCTGCTGGAAGTAGGCGGCAAAGCGGTGCAGGTACTGATCGTAGGGCAGTATGGCGTGGCTCTCGGCGCCGAAGAAGTTGTGGTACCAGATGCCCAGCAGCGCCAGCCAGACCGGGATGTTCTGCTCGAGCGGCGCGCTGCGAAAATGCTCGTCCACGTCGTGGGCGCCGGCGAGCAGCGCCTCGAAGTTGTCCATGCCGACGGCGATCGCGATCGGCAGCCCGATCGCAGACCAGAGCGAGTAGCGACCACCGACCCAGTCCCAGAACTCGAACATGTTGTCGGGATCGATGCCGAACTTCTGCACCTCGGGCCGATTGGTCGACAGCGCCACGAAATGCCTGGCGACGGCGGCCTCTTCTTTTAGAGTGTCGAGCAACCAGCGCCGCGCGGTGTGGGCGTTGGTCATCGTCTCCTGGGTGGTAAAGGTCTTGCTGGCGATCGCGAATAGCGTGGTCTCGGGCTTGACCCGCTTGAGCGTCTCGGCGATGTGGGTGCCGTCGACGTTGGAGACGAAGTGGGCGCGCAGACCGTCGCGCCAGTAAGGCCGCAGCGCCTCGCTCACCATCACCGGCCCCAGGTCCGAGCCGCCGATGCCGATGTTGACGACGTCGCTGATCGGCTGGCCGGTGTGGCCGCGCCACTTGCCGCCGCGCACCGCGTCGCACAGCGCGCGCATCTTGCCGAGCACCTTGTTGACACCGGGCATCACGTCCCGGCCGTCGACCAGGATCGGCCGGTTGCTGCGGTTGCGCAGCGCCACGTGCAGCACGGCACGGTCCTCGGTGCTGTTGATCTTGTCGCCGCCGAACAGGCGCTCGATCCAGCGCGGCAGCTCGGCCTGGCGCGCCAGCTCGAACAGCAACTCGAGCGTCCGCCCGGTGATCCGGTGCTTGGAGCAATCGACCAGGATGTCGTCGAGGCGCAGGCTCATCTTCTCGAAGCGCTGCGGGTCGGCCGCGAACAGGTCGCGCATGGCGACGGTCTGCATCTCGCGCTGGTGCTCGACCAGCCGTGGCCAGACGGGGAGTTGGGTCGGTTTTGTCATCGCTGACCTCCGGGCTATGGATCTGGGATCGCGTCGCCCGGCGGCTGCGGCAACAGCGCCGCCGCCAGAGGGTCGACGAACAGGTGGACCGCGCCGCCGGCCGGCCGCACCATGGCCGCCGGCAGGGTCGGCTGCTCGTGGCCAAACTCGGTCCAGACCTTGCTCAGGACCGCCGCCTTGTCCACGCCGCAGACCAGAAAACAGATCTCCCGCGCCTCAACCAAGGCGCGCAGCGACAGCGAGACCCGGCGGTGAGGCTGCAGCGGGTTGCGACTGGACACGACGCGCGCCTGCCACTCGCTTAGCTCGCGACCGCGCGGGAACAGGGACGCGGTGTGACCGTCGCTGCCGAGGCCGAGCAGCACCAGATCGAGCGGCCGCTCGCCCAACTCGTCCTGATAGCTGGCGGCGGCGGCGCGCGGATCGTCCTCGCCGATGATGCGGTGCACCTGTGCCGGTCGGATCGGCAGCCGGCCGAGCAGCGTCTCGTGCGCCATGCGATAGTTGCTGTCGGCGTGGTCGGGCGGCACGCAGCGCTCGTCGCCAAAGAAAAAATCGACCTTGCTCCAGTCGACGGCGGGCAGTCCGTCACCGGCGGCGAGGTGCCGGTACAGCGGCCGCGGCGTGCTGCCGCCGGCCAGGGCCAGGCGAAAACGGCCGCGGAGGCCACCGGCTGCGACCAGGCGCGCGGCCACGAACTGGGCGGTGCCGGCGTACATGCCTTCGGTCGAGGCCGACCGGTGAAGCGTGGGGGTCAGCGGCGACAGGCGCATCCGATCAGCCCTCCTCGACCAGCGCGCGCTCGGCGATGGCCAGCCGATCGGCTGCCGCCGGGCCCCAGCTCCCCGCCGCGTAGGGCTGCGCCTCCGGCGGGTCGTCGAGCAAGGGCTGGTAGAGCCGCCACGACACCTCGACCTCGTCGTCGCGCACGAACAGCGTGCGGTCGCCGCGGATCGCGTCGAGCACCAGCAGCCGGTAGGCCTCGGGCAGCTCCGGCACCAGCTCGCGGTAGCGAAACGCCAGCGGCACCTGGACCAGCTCGGGTGCCGCGCCCGGCCGCTTGACGTTGATGCGAAGGTCAAAGCCCTCGTCCGGCTGCAGCGTCAGCGCCAGGATGTTGCAGCCGAGCTGGCAGCCGCCCAGCGATCTGAACAGGCAGACCGGCGCACGTCGAAACTGGATGGCGATGCGCGACAGCCTGCGGCCGAGCCGCTTGCCGGTGCGCAGGTAGAACGGCACCCCCTGCCAGCGCCAGTTGTCGATCTCGAGCTTGAGCGCGACAAAGGTCTCGCAGCGCGAGCCGGGCGCCACGCCGCGCTCGTCGCGATATCCCGGCACCGCCGCGCCGTCGATGCGGCCGGCGGCGTACTGGCCAAGGACGACATCGCCGCGCGCGATCGGAGAGATCGAGCGCAGCAGCTTGACCTTCTCGTCGTGGATGGCGTCCGACCGCATCGCCTCGGGCACTTCCATGGCGACCAGCGACAGCAACTGGGTCAGGTGATTCTGCACCATGTCGCGCAGCGCTCCGGCCTGATCGTAGTAGCCGGCGCGGTCGCCGACACCGAGATCCTCGGCGACCGTGATCTGCACCGCCTCGATGCGGTCGCGGTTCCACAGCGACTCGAAAAAAGCGTTGGCGAAGCGCAGCACCAGCAGGTTCTGCACCGTGTCCTTGCCAAGATAGTGATCGATGCGAAAGAGCTGCCGCTCTTCGAAGCCGCCGTGGAGCAGCGCGTTGAGCTCGCCGGCGGTGGCGAGGTCGCGACCAAACGGCTTCTCGACCACCACGCGGGTCCAGCCCGAGCTGCGATGAAGCCCGGCAGCGGTCAATCCGGTCACCGCCGGCGCGAAGCCGGCCGGCGGCAGCGCCAGGTAGAAGACGCGATTTTCGCCCCCGCCGTCCGCGCGCTCCAACTCGGCCAGGCGCCCGGCCAGCGCCCTAAAATCGCCATCGCGGCCAGCGCCCAGCGGTTGGTAGCTCAACCGCGGCTTGAGCCGCGACACGACCTCGCCCGGCACCTTGGCCGCGGCCAGCGCGGCCGCAACCAGCTCGCGGTACGACGCATCGTCGAGCTGCGTCGACCGCGCCACGCCGAGGATCCGGGTGCGCGGATCGAGCTGCCCGCCGGCCGCCAATCGTCCCAGCGCCGGCAGCAGCTTGCGCCGCGCCAGGTCGCCGCTGCCGCCGAAGATGACCACGCTGCAGGGCTGGGCTGTCTCCGCCATCGCCACCTCGCGCTCGATCCTTAGCCGATCCCAGCCGGCGATGCGATCGCCGCGTCACCAGATCGCCGGGGCCTCGCCTCCGGGCGACCCAAGCGGCGTCATCACCTGCCGCGGGTCAGCACGCGCTGGGCGACCTCGGGCAGGTCGCTCCGAAACGGAACGAGCAGCCGCACCAGGATGCAGACGGTGCCGCACACGATAGCGATGTCGGCGAGGTTGAAGGTCGGCCACTCGGGAACGCTCGGCCACCAGCGCTGGACCATCCAGACGACGAAGTCGATGACGCTGCCGTGCCACAGCCGGTCGGTGAGATTGCCCGCCACGCCCGCCGTCACCAGCGCCAGCCCCGCGATCAGCACGCCGTCGGGCCGCCGCAGGCGCCACAGCCAGACCGACAGCAGGATCATGGCCAGCCCGTTGACGCCGATCAGCAGCGGCAGCCGGAGATCCTCCGGCACCGAACGCAGCAGGCTGAAGGCGGCCGCCGGATTCTCGACGTAGCGCAGGTGGAAGATGCCGCGCACCAGAACCAGCTCGCGTTGGCCGCGGTAGCGGACGTCGCCGCCGTGGACCGTCGCCGGGATGGGCGCCGCCAGATTGTCGCGCACCCAGAGCTTGGAGTACTGATCGAGCGCCAGCACCATCGCCAGCGCGAGCAGCAAGAAGCCGAGACGATGGCGCCACAGGAGCAGCGACTGGCCAACGGGGCGCCGGCGCGGCTCATCCGGCTGCGCCTCGGGACCCGCCTGCTCGCTCACGCCTGCTCCGAAGGAGCGATCTCAGGCTCCGGTTCGAGCGGCAGCAGCGAGCGCAGCAGGATGCAGATCGCGCCGCACACGATCGCGGTGTCGGCGACGTTGAAGGTTGGCCACTCGGGGATGCTCGGCCACCAGCGCTTGACGGTCCAGACCACGAAATCGATGACGTAACCATGGGCCAGCCGGTCGATGCCGTTGCCGAGGGCGCCGGCCGCCACCAGCGGCAGGCCGACCACCAGGATCGCGTCGGGCTGCTTGAGCCGGACCAGCCAGACCAGCAGCAACAGCGCGGCGATGAAGTTGATGCCGGTCAGCAACGGGCGCCGCAGCCAGTCCGGGATCCAGCGCGTCAGGCCGAACGCCGAGGACGGGTTCTCGACGTAGCGGTGGTGCCAGAGACCGCGGACCAGCACGAACTCTCTGGTGGCGCGGTAGTTGACCGTCGGGTCCTCGTCGTCGACCGTCGACTGGATCGGCGCGGCCAGATGGTGGCGCATGTACAGCTTGCTCGCCTGGTCGGCGGCCAGCACCAGGCACAGCGCAACCACGGCAAACACGATCCGATACCGCCACAGCCACGGCGATTGGCCCCAACTGGCCAGGCGCGAGCGAAGGGTCGAGGTCGTCATGGCCGGGCACCCTCATCCTTGGGCAGACAGCAGTTCTTGTACTTCTTTCCGCTGCCGCACGGGCACGGCTCGTTGCGGCCGACCTTGGGCACGATCCGCCGCACCGTGCCCGGCTGCTGCTGTCCGGACGCCTGCGCCTCGGGCCGCTCGCCGGCCGGCTGGCCCGGCGCCGTCACCGCCGTGCCCCGGCCCATCACGGTGCGCCGCGCCGCGGCCGCCGCCGCCTGCCGCCGCCTCTCCTCCAGCTCGTCGACATGTTCCTCCTCGCGCACCTGCACCTTGTAGATCTTCTCGACCACGTCGGCGCCGATGCGCGCCATCATGTCTACAAATAAGTCGTAGCCCTCGCGCTTGTATTCCTGTTTGGGGTCTTTTTGCGCGTAGCCGCGCAGGTAGATGCCCTCGCGCAGGTGATCCATCGTCTGCAGGTGATCCTTCCAGTGGTGGTCGATCGCCTGCAGGTAGAAATAGAGCTCGAGCTGCTTCATGACATGGTCGGTCAGCTTCTCGGTCTTCTCCTTGTAGACTCGTTCGCACTCCTTGAACACGCGATCGAGCACGTCGTCGCGCGCCGACAGCGACGGCAGGTCGGGGGTAAAGCCGAACAGATCGCGCACCTCTTTGCGGATGCCATCCCAGTCCCACTCCGCGGCCGCCACCTTGTCCGGGCAGCGCGGCTCGACCATGCCGACCACCGCGTCCTCGACCAGGTCGAAGATCTTGTCGCGCACCTGCTCGCCGCCCAGCACCTCGCGCCGCAGGCCGTAGATCGCCTTGCGCTGCAGGTTCATCACGTCGTCGTACTCGAGCACGTGCTTGCGCTGATCGAAGTGCATGCCCTCGACCCGCTTCTGGGCGTTCTCGATCGCCTTGGTCACCCACTTGTGCTCGATCGGGATGTCGTCCTCCATGCCGAGCCGCTCCATCAGCGCGGTCAACCGGTCGGAGCCGAAGATCCGCATCAGGTCGTCCTGCAGCGACAGAAAGAAGTGCGACGAGCCGGGGTCGCCCTGGCGACCCGAACGGCCCCGGAGCTGGTTGTCGATGCGGCGCGCCTCGTGGCGCTCGGTGCCCAGGATGTGCAGGCCGCCGGCGGCCACCACCTCCTTCTTCTCCTCGACGCACTGCCTCTCGAACTTGCCCAGCACCTCGCCATACTTCTTGACGCAGCGCACGTAGTAGTCGCGCGCGCCCGAGTAGGCGGCCGGCTGCTCGCGCGGGTCGGCCTCCTTGCGCGCCATGATGTCGATGTTGATCAGATCCGGCCGTCCCGACAGCCAGCCGAACTTGGTCACCTCGCCGAGATCGGCGCCCTCGGCCTTGACCACCTCGGCGCGCGCCAGGAACTCGGGGTTTCCGCCGAGCAGGATGTCGGTGCCGCGGCCGGCCATGTTGGTGGCGATGGTGATGGCGCCCTTGCGGCCGGCCTGGGCCACGATCTCGGCCTCGCGCCGGTGCTGCTTGGCGTTGAGCACGTTGTGCGGAACGTTCTGGCGCTTGAGCAGCTTGGACAGCACCTCTGACTTCTCGACCGACACGGTGCCGACCAGCACCGGCTGGCCCTTCTGGTGGCACTCGATGATCTCCTTGATCACGGCGCGAAACTTCTCGGCCTCGGTCTTGTAGATCAGGTCGTTCTGGTCGGCGCGGATGCAGGTCTTGTTGGTCGGGATGACGTTGCACTCGAGACTGTAGATCTTGCTGAATTCCTCGGCCTCGGTCTCCGCGGTGCCGGTCATGCCGGCCAGCTTCTGGTACATGCGAAAATAATTTTGAAAGGTTACCGTGGCCAGCGTCTGGTTCTCGTTCTGGATCCGGACCCCCTCCTTGGCCTCGACCGCCTGGTGCAGTCCGTCCGACCAGCGCCGCCCCTCCATGATGCGGCCGGTGTGCTCGTCGACGATCTTGACCTCGCCGTTGTCGATCACGTAGTCGACGTCGCGCTTGAACTGAGTGTGTGCGCGCAGCGCCTGGTTGACGTGGTGCAGCACCTCGATGTTGCGCGGGTCGTACAGGTTGTTGATGTTGAGCAGGTGCTCGGCCTTGGGCACGCCCTCCTCGGTCAAGACCACGGTGCGGCTCTTCTCGTCGACCGCGTAGTCGACGTCCTTCTTCAGGCGCGGGATGATGGCGTTGACGATGACGTACTTGTCGGTCGACTCCTCGGCCGGGCCGCTGATGATGAGCGGGGTGCGCGCCTCGTCGATCAGGATCGAGTCGACCTCGTCGACGATGGCGTACCAGAGATCGCGCTGCACGTAGTTCTTGAGCGAGAACTTCATGTTGTCGCGCAGGTAATCGAAGCCGAACTCGTTGTTCTGGCCGTAGGTGATGTCGCAGCCGTAGTTGTGCTGCCGCTCCTGATCGGTCAGCCCGTGCACCACGGTGCCGACGGTCATGCCGAGAAAGCGGTAGATGCGGCCCATCCACTCGGCGTCACGGCTGGCCAGGTAGTCGTTGACGGTGACGATGTGCACGCCGCGGCCAGCCAGCGCGTTGAGCACCGCGGCCGAGGTGGCGACCAGCGTCTTGCCCTCGCCGGTCTTCATCTCGGCGATGCGACCGCGGTGCAGGACCACGCCGCCGATGAGCTGGACGTCGAAGTGGCGCATGTTGAGCACGCGCCGTCCCGCCTCGCGCACCAGGGCGAAGGTCTCGGGCAGCACGCCGTCGAGCACCGCATCGACGTCGGCACGCTTGATCTCGCTGGCCGGTTTGCCGAGCTCCTTGATACCGTTCTCGACGCGCTGCCGCAGCTCGGCGATCTTGAGCGGGAACTCCTCGTCCTGGAATTTCTCGACGCGCGGCTCGAGCATGTTGATGCGCGCGATCAGCGGCTGGATCTTCTTGAGCTGTCGCTCGTTGCTGGTGCCGATGATCTTCCTGATGAAATTGGGCATCCCGGACTCCGCGCAATCGAACCTCGGCAAAGTAGGCGCCACCGCATGGGGTGTCAAGCGCACCACCGCGACGGCGGACCGGTTGCCGTGCGGCGTCGAGTTTTGGCACCGGATGTAGTAGAGTGGTCCGGTCTGCCAGCGCGAGGCTGGCGCTGCGCTCGGGAGGGAGCCATGAACCGTGCTGGCTGGATGGTGTTGGCGATCGCGACGGCGGCAGCGCTCACCGCCTCGGCCGGAGAGCCCTTCAACCCGCTCAAGTCCTGCAAGAAGAAGGTCAGCAACACCGCTGACTCCGCGCTCTTTGAATGCAAGGACATCCGCGTCAACATCGACGCCCCGCAAATGCTGGACGGGGCCAAGCTGAGTGAGATCTTCAGCAAGGTGCAGAAGGACGTGCCGGGAGAGGACGCGGTGCGCTCGGACGACCCCTATGTCGTCGGCGGCAAGAGCCTGCCCTCGGTCTCCTACTCGAGCATGACCCGCAAGGGCAAGTCGAGGTACCGCTGGGTGGCGATCCCGGTCTCCGAGGGCAAGACGCGGATCGTGCTCTGCAGCGGTCTCGAGCGCTTTGGCCAGAGCTGCCGCGATGCCTTCGAGTACCTGGCCAAAAACCCGGACCAGATCTCCGAGCTGGTGAAATGACTGTGCAGCGGTGCCGTTGGATCGCTCTGCTAGCGTCGACGCTCGCCGCGGCGTGCGCCCGCGACGCACCCGAGGCGATCGCCGCGCAGCGCTTCGAGGCACCGATTCTCGTCGGCGGCGCAGCGGCCATACAGGTCGGTCTCACCGACGACGGCGAGGGCCGGGCTCGCCTGGCGCTGAGCGGTCCGATCCTGTACCGCGGCGCGGTCGGTTTTCGCGCCCATCTCCGCGCCGCTGATGGCACGGCGCTGCGGCGACCGGCCCGCCGATTCAGCAACGAGCAGAGCCTGCTGCTGCTGTCCGGACTGGACGCGGGCGTCAGCTACAGCGTGCAACTGGTGACCGTGAGCAACCTCGGGATCGAGAGCGGCCCGCCGACGACGACCTGGGACGACGACGACGAACCCGCGACGCCGGAGGTGCCGATCTCGATCGCGGTGCCGAGCGCCAGGACCGACGCCACGCCACCTGCCGTGCCGTGTCTGTCGAGCGCCGAATGGCACGGCGATGCGGTCAGCCTGAACTGGAGCAGCGGCCTCGAAGCAGACCTCTATGGCTACCGGATCGAGCGCGGGACCGACGCCAGCGGTCCGTTCACGGTGCTGGGCCCGCTGGTGCTGGACGCCGCGAACCCGCACTTTCGAGACGCCGGGGCGCAGCCAGGCCAGACCTATTACTATCGATTGCGGGCAGAGGATCTGTCGGGCAACCTCAGCGCAGCATCGCCGCCGTTCTCCTTTGCCGTGCCGTGACGATTCACGGGAGACCGTTGTGAGACACCTTGCCAGCATCGCCGCGCTGTCGATGGCCGTCGCCACGGCAAACTGTGGTGCGCTGGAAGCCTGTCTCGACGGGACAGGCTCCCCCCCACCGCCCGTACCCGGAGTGCCACAGAACGTGCGGGCAACGGCTGGCGATGGATCCGTGCTCGTCAACTGGGACAGCGTGGCCTACGCATCGGGCTACACGGTCTACTGGGCGACCGCGCCGGGCATCGACCTGGCGACCGCGGCCACCGTGGAGACCACCGGCACCAGCACCGGCCAGACCGGGCTGACCAATGGCACGACGTACTACTACGCCGTCGTGGCCCGCAACAGCCGCGGGCGAAGCGCGCCGTCCGCAGAGGTGTCGGCCACTCCCAGGCCGGGCCCGACTCCACCGCCGGCGCCGGTCAACCTGGTCGCGACCGGCGGCGACGGCCAGGTGAGCTTGCGGTGGTTCAGCGTGGCCACGGCCGACAGCTACCGTCTCTACTGGGCCACCGCCAGCGGGGTGACGCCGCAGAACGGGGCCGCCATCGACGTGAACGCCGTTTTTTACACGCACACCGGCCGCCGCAACGGCACCCGCTACTACTACGTCGTCACCGCGCTCAACGAAGGGGGCGAGGGCCCGCCGTCGGCCGAGGCGAGCGCGCTGCCGCAGGCGGTCGGCGACCTGCTGGCACCGCGCAACCTGATCGCCATGGCCGGCGACGGGATGGTCACCCTGACCTGGGAACCGGTGGAGCGCGCCACCTCGTACACCCTGTACTGGTCGACCGGGCCGGGCGTGACTCGCGACACGGGCACGGCCATCGCGGGCGTCCTTTTCCCCTACGACCACGGAGGGCGCAGCAACGGCACCCGCTATCATTACGTCGTCGCTGCGCGCGACGCTGCCGGCGAGAGCGCCGCCTCCAACGAGGCGTCGGCCCTCCCGCGATCGGTGGCCGCGACCGAGGTCGAGCCCAACGACGAGCTCGATCCGGCGCTGGAAGATCTGACCACCTTCTACCGCATCGGGCTGGCCAACCCTTGCTCGTCGCAACAGACCATCGCCGGCACCGTCGCCGGGGCCGAACGCCCCGATATCGACTGGTTTCGCGTCCTGGTGACCCAGGACGGCATGCTGAGCGCGACCCTGACACCGCAGGGCGCGCCCAGCGGCGTCGACCTCGATCTGGCTCTGATCGACCCCGCTTCGCTGTTTCCATATGGCTTTGGCTACGGCCGGCGCAGCAGCAGCAGCGAGAGCGTCGCGCTGCCGGTCTACGCCGGAAACGCCTACTTCGCGCTGGTTCACGACTTCGAGTGGGCGGGCCAAGACGCCGACTACACGCTGGCCCTCGCCCTGACGCCAGCAGCTCTCGAACCGGCCGACAACAACGACGCGCCGACCCTGGCGACCGAGATCGCAGCGATCGGTCCGGCCTCGCGGCTGACCATCTCGCACACGATCAGCCACGCGGCCGACGTCGACTGGTACACGGTGTCGCGGCTCGATCCCGATCTCTCCTATGCGATCTCGCTGACGCCGGCGCCCGGCCGCTCCTACTCCATCTTCAGATACTCCCAGCGGCCGACTGCGAGCCCGCGGTGGTGGGTCGAAAGCGGTCCCTACATCGCGCCGCCGGTCGACGAACCGACGGGGGCCTCGGTCGAATACGAGACCGGGCCGGTCTTCTTCGCCGTCGTCGGCTCGGTCAAGGACCGGCCAGCGGCGGGCGGCGCTTTCGAGCAAACGCGCTTCTTCGATGCCGCGCGGCCCTACGCGCTCGACCTCCGGTCGTCGCCGGCGTCCCCGCGCAGCGTGGTTGCCAGCTCGCCCGCTGTCGGCGAGTTGCAGATCAGGTGGGATCCCGCGAGCGGCGCCGCTAGCTACAACGTCCGCTGCGACGTCGAGAGCGGCGTCAATACCGCCGGCGGATGCCGGCTGGGCCCCGCTGTCACGACCACGGCCTTTCACTATCTCGCTTACACCGGCGGCCACTTTTACTGCGCGGTCGCGGCCGTCAACGATGTCGGCCAGAGCCACGGCTCGGCCGAGGTCGACGCCGTGGTCGCGGCCGGGCCCGCCCGCTATCTCGAGACCTTCGACGGTCAAAGCCTGCCCGCCGGCTGGGCCGAGCTCGACCTTTCGGGCACCGCCGCCCACTGGCAGGTCGGCGACAACGGGGGAACCACCCGGCCCTTCGACGGCACCGCGTTCCTGTTCGCCGACACCCGCACCGAACCGACAGCCATTTACGCGCGGCTCGTCACCGCGCCGATCGCTCTACCCGACGGCGCCACGCGCCTCGGCTTCAACTCGCTGCGATCGAGCTCGCAATCGGTCGCCGCCGTCGAGATCTCGGTAGGCGGATCCCCTTGGATCTCGCTCGAGATTCCGCTGCTGGCCGGCTGCTGGGAATTCACCTCGGTGGACATCGCGGCGTTCGCCGGACAGACCGTGCGTTTCGGCTTCAGCTACGACGGCGAAGGCTACGATTACTGGCAGATCGACAACCTGGCGGTGTGGTGATGCGAAGGCGATCCGGAGTCCGGGCGGTGTTCGGGATCGCGGTGGCGATCGCGATCG
>JAFGSX010000279.1 GCA_016934455.1 Deltaproteobacteria bacterium | reverse complement strand
TGCCCGATGCGGTGACCTGCGACGCTGCGCCGGCCGACAGCCCGGTGCCCGACGCTGAGATGGCCGATGCTGCGCTGCCCGATGCGGCGACCTGCGACGCTGCGCCGGCCGACAGCCCGGTGACCGATGCAGAGATGGCCGACGCAGCGAGGCCAGACTCGTCGACACCCGATGCTGCGAATGCCGACCGGGCGATCGCCGATGCTGGTCAGCGCGATGCCTGGCTCCCGCCGGGATTGACCTGGATCCCGATCCCCGGCGGTGTATACGAGATGGGTTGCTCGCCGGGCGACACTAGTTGCGAAAGCGATGAGATCCCGCGCCATACGGTGGCCATCTCGGCCTTCGAGATGACAGCGACCGAGATCACGCAGGCGCAGTACCAGGCAGTAGTCGGCAGTAACCCGAGCTCTAATACGGGCTGTCCGACCTGCCCGGTCGAGACGATCCGCTGGCAGCAGGCCAGGAATTTTTGCGCTGCAATCGGCGGTCGCCTGCCCAGCGAGGCCGAGTGGGAGTACGCGGCGCGGGCCGGGACGACGACAAGATATTACTGCGGAGACAACGCGGCGTGTCTGGGAGGGATCGCCTGGTACTACGACAACTCGGACACGGGCGGTGGGCACGCGACGCAACCTGTTGCCGGCAAGACAGCCAACGACTTTGGCCTGTACGACATGCTGGGCAATGTCTGGGAGTGGAACGAGGACTGCTGGCACATCGACTACAATGGAGCTCCGGCGACGGGCGTGGTGTGGACTGGCGGGGCAAACGAGCATTGCGAGTATCGCATGGTGCGCGGCGGGTCCTACCACCCCGACGACGACGACTTGCGGGTGTCCTACCGCGGCATCTTCGACCCGTCCAACCCGGACGAGACCATCGGCGCGCGGTGTGCCCGGTGATTTTGCGGTGGTGTCCGGGATTGTGATTTTCCACCGGTCTTCGCCAAGAGCTTCTAGACACTTTTATGGATCCTCGAGCACACCAAGAAAATTCCAGAGCACCAGCGGTTCGTGGAGGCCAGGCACATCGAAGAGGCGGTGCTCTCTTTTCACGAGGATCTGGAATTCACGACCAAGAGGAATTCATTAAATTCGTCAGTTGAAAAAAAAGCGAGACAACGCTCGGTTTGGCAACTGTGGTCTTGCAGCGCGATGACACGACGGTCGTGATCAAGGCGGTCCCCGCTGACATCTGCGGCAATCGCGGTGAATACCACCTAGTCGAGGTCGTCCGCCGCGCGGTGTGATCTTCGAAATCTCCGTGGCGACTGCGGTGGGTTGTTTTTTCACTTTCAACGTCTGCTCAGATCTACCGGCGGTGCATTGCGGAGAACCATCTTGCACCGCCGGTTGCTGGTGCTTATCGTCCTGCGGTCATCGATGAGGCCAACCATGTTCCATGCCACGACCATTCTCTGCGTGCGGCGCGACGGCCGCGTCGCCATGGCCGGCGACGGCCAGGTGACCTTTGGCAACACCGTGGTCAAGTCGACCGCGCACAAGATCCGCACGCTGCACAACGACAAGGTGCTGGCCGGCTTTGCCGGCTCGACCGCCGATGCCTTTGCGCTGTTCGAGAAGTTCGAGGGCCGGCTCAAGGAGTACAACGGCCAGCTTGCGCGAGCAGCCGTCGAGCTGGCCAAGGACTGGCGGCTCGACAAGGCGCTGCGGCGCCTCGAGGCGATGCTGCTGGTGGCCGACCACGAGCGGATGTACCTGATCAGCGGCACCGGCGACGTGGTCGAGCCCGACGGCGGCGTGCACGCGATCGGATCCGGCGGACCATACGCGCTGGCCGCGGCGCGCGCGCTGCTCGGCCACACGGCTCTGGGCGCGGCCGAGATCGCGACCGAGGCGCTGCGCATCGCCTCGGAGATCTGCATCTACACCAACCGCGACATCGACGTGTTCGAGCTGACCGCCGACGGCATCGCGCCCCCGTCGGCGATCCGCAACCCGCGCGAGGAGCAGCGATGAGCGCCGAATTCGAGAAGAACTTCACGCCGCGCGAGGTGGTTTCGGAGCTCGACCGCTACATCGTGGGACAGCGGGCGGCCAAGCGCGCGGTGGCGGTGGCGCTGCGCAATCGCTGGCGGAGGCAGCGCGTGCCGCCCGAGCTGCGGGACGAGATCGCGCCCAAGAACATACTGATGATCGGCCCGACCGGCGTCGGCAAGACCGAGATCGCGCGCCGTCTCGCCAGGCTGGCGCAGGCTCCATTCGTCAAGGTCGAGGCCAGCAAGTTCACCGAGGTCGGCTACGTCGGTCGTGACGTCGACTCGATGATCCGCGATCTGGTCGAGCTCTCGGTCAAGCTGTGCCGCGAGGAGGCGGTGGCCAGCGTGCGGCAACGCGCGCGCGAGGCGGCCGAGGAGAAGCTGCTCGACAAGCTACTGCCCGAGACGCCGCCGGTCGAACCGTCGGCGCAGCCCGGCGGTGACGCGGCGGCGCCGGCCAACGCCACGCGCGAGAAGCTGCGCCGCATGCTGCGCGCGGGCGAGCTCGACGACCGCACGGTCGAGCTCGAGCTGCAGGGGACGCCGCAGGTGCCCTTCATGCAGGTGTTCGGGCAGCAGGGCATGGAAGAGCTGGCGCTAAACATGCAGGACATGTTCCAGAATTTACCGTTCGGCGGGCGCGGCAAGTCCAAGCGGCGGCAGATCAAGGTCAAGGAGGCTCTCGATCTGCTGGTCGACGTCGAGGCGCAGCGGCTGATCGACAACGAGGAGGTGACGCGCGAGGCGCTGCGCCGCGCCGAGCAGTCGGGCATCGTCTTTATCGACGAGATCGACAAGATCGCCGGCCGCGAGAGCGGCCACGGCCCGGACGTCAGCCGCGAGGGTGTGCAGCGAGACATTCTGCCGATCATCGAAGGCAGCACGGTCACCACCAAGTACGGCATGGTCAAGACCGACCACATCCTGTTCATCGCCGCCGGCGCCTTTCACATCGCCAAGGTCGACGATCTGATCCCCGAGCTGCAGGGGCGTTTTCCGATCCGGGTCGAGCTCGACGCCCTGACCGAGGCCGACTTCGTGCGCATCTTGCAGGAGCCCGAGAACAGCCTGGTGCGGCAGTACACGGCGTTGCTCAAGACCGAGGGCCTCGATCTCTCCTTTCACGGCGAGGCCGTGGCCGAGATCGCCCGGGTCGCAGCGCTGGTCAACTCGCGCCAGCAGAACATCGGAGCGCGGCGGCTGCACACGGTGATGGAGAAGCTGCTCGAGGAGGTCTCGTTCAACGCGCCTGAGCTGCGCGAGCAGACCGTCGCGGTCGATCTCTCCTTCGTGCACGGCGCGCTGGCCGACGTGCTCGAGGATCAAGATCTCGCGCGCTACATTCTGTGACCGCTACTCGGCCAGCGTCGTCACTTCGCCCGGATGGATGGTGACCTTGGTGCGCTTGGGCGTCACCGGGTTGCGCCACAGATCGACCGTGTGCTCGCCCTGGGGCAGTTCAACATTGTAGAGCGGTGTCTGGCCCATCGGCTTGCCGTCGATGTCGACCAGGATCGGCACCTGCGAGGTGATGGTCAAGAAGCCCGGCCGCAGCGTCGGCGGTCTTCCGGTGTCCGACTTGGCGGCGGCCGCCGCGGCGTCGCTCGTCGCCGCCGTGTCGGGGGGCTCCGCCGCGTCGCGAGGAGCCGCCTTGTCGCGAGGAGCCGCCGCATCGCGCACGCGCTTGATCGCTCCCCCGGAGCGGTCCGGCCTTTTGCTACCGGCGTCGGTGGGCGCCACCACCACCGGTATCTTGGCCCCGGCGTCGACAGTCGCGGCTCTCTCGGGATCGAAGCCCAGCAGGCGCTGGCCGAGCTCGGGGGCGATGACGAACGCCAGCAACAAAAAGCCGCCGAGAACGCCCAGGATCGGCGCGCTCAACAGCAGCAACCTGCGCTGGCGCTGCGACTTGGCACGCGGCTTGAGCGCCGACGGTATTTCGTCGAGCGTCAACTGGCCGTCGATCGGCCCGGTGGTCTCCGAGTGGATGTCGGCGTTTGCTTCGGCGCCGCTGGCGATCGCGCTCGGATCCCACAGCGGGTGCTGGCCGATCGAATCCGGATCCCGCTCGTGTCCGCCGATGTCGGCGAACAGGTCGCTGGCCGAGAGCCGGGTCTCCGGGATGGCTGGAGAGGCCGGGGACTCCTTGATCAGCGGCATCGGCCGGTCGACGTTGGGCTGACCCGAGCGCAGCGCCGGCCGCAGTCCCCCGGGCGCCTGCGGGACCGCGAAGATATCCTCGTCCGCCGGTGGCGGCTGCTGATCGCGGATACCGAGGATGGCGTCGAAGTCGTCGGCCGCCATGTTGGAGTTGGCAAAGACGTCGCTCGAAACCGCTTCCCGCTCCATCTCGTGGTGACCGACGCTCGGATCGTCGCCAACGCTGGTATCGGCGAGCCCGAACGACGCGATCCCGTCTCTGGCCGGCACCGGCGTCGGCTGGGCGATGGGGATCAGTTCTTCCGGATCGAGCAGGTCCGGCGCGGCGCGCTGGTCGGGCCGCTTGGCGGCATCCGGCACGACGACGTCGACCGCCAGCGTGGGCGGTGCGTCGTCGTACTCCTCCTCTTCGAGCAGCAACGGCTGTTTGGCAGCGGCCTGCGGGCTGGCCAGCGGGATCGCCGGCACGGTCGGCTCGACGTGGCGAAGCGGCTGATAGTCGGCGTCGGCCAGCCGCATCTCGTGCACCGGCTCCGCCTGGATCTCGCCCTGCAGCTCCGACGGCGGCATGACGATGGTGGGAGCCTCCTCGAAGTCGTCGAGCTCGCCCTGGTCCTGGATCCCCGATAGCTCGACGTTGAGCTGCTGCGGGGCGTCGTCGACGGCGGCCCAGCGGAAGAGGTCCGTCGACTCGTCGTCAAAGGCCGCGCCGTGCAGCAGCTCCTTGATCATGCCTATCTGCCGCTGCTTGCGGTCGCCGGTGATGTTGTTGACCATGTGGGCGACGCGGTCGCGTCCGCCCTCGTACGAGGTGCCGCGGAGCAGGTCGCCCAGGGTGCTGGCCAGCTCGGCGGCCGAGGCGAAGCGCTGGTCGGGCTTGCGCGCCATGGCCTTGAGCAGCACCTGCTCGATCCGGGGCGGGAAACCGGGCACCGCATCCGAGGGCTTGACGATGTTGCCGGCGACGATGGCGCCCATCATCGCGCCTTCGCTCTCGGCCTGCACCGGCAGCCGGCCGACCAGCGTCTGATACATCAGCACGCCGAGCTGGTAGATGTCGGTGTGGGGCCCCATCTCGCCGCCGGCAAGCTGCTCGGGCGCCAGGTAGGCGAGGGTGCCCTTGACTTGACCGGCGCGGGTCTGGCTCATGCGACCCTTGGCCTTGGCGATGCCGAAGTCGAGCACCTTTACGTCGCCGTCATACGAGATGACGACGTTGCCCAGCGTCACGTCGCGGTGGATCACCGGCGAGATCTCTCCGCTCTCGTCGCGGTTGTGGTGCGCGTAGTCGAGCGCCTTGGCGGTCTCGATGGCGATGTAGAGCGCGGCGCCCATCGGAAACCGCATCTGCGCCTTGGTGCAGAGCAGCGTCAGCGTGCGCAGCGATTCGCCCCAGACGTGCTCGAGCGCTATAAAATAGACGCCGTCGACCTCGCCGAACTCGTGCATCTTGATGATGTTCGGGTGCGACAGCCGGCTGACGACGCGCGCCTCGTCGATGAACATCTCGGTGAAGGTCTCGTCGGTGCAGAGGTCTTCGCGGATGCGCTTGATGACGAGCAGGTCTTTTTCTTCGCTCTTGCCGGCGGGCAGGGCGAGGAAGATCTCCGCCATGCCGCCCATGGCGATACGATGGAGAAGCACATAGCGGCCGAACCGCTCTAGTTCTTCTGCAGATGCCATAACCCACCATGCATGATACGACGACAACGAGTCGTTGGCTATTTTGCTGTAGCTCGGGTGCGCAATTGACCCTTGACCGGCGCTCTGGTAGTGAAAAAGACTTGCTGGCTCGCAGAGTTGCGCGTTTTTTATCGCCTGAGAGGTAGCGCATGAAAGTCCAGGGCTGGGGCATCACCGACGTGGGTCGCAAGCGCGACCACAACGAGGACTCGATCCTGCTCGATCCGGAGCTCGGCCTCTACGCGGTGGCGGATGGCATGGGTGGCCACGCCGCCGGCGAGGTCGCCAGCAGCCGCGCCATCGAGACCGTTCGCAACGCGATCATCGCCAAACGCGACGTGATCGAGGATTTCCAGCAGGCCGACACCCACGAGACGCGCGAGCGCCTGATCACTATGGTCGAGACCGCGATCCAGAAG
>JAFGSX010000278.1 GCA_016934455.1 Deltaproteobacteria bacterium | reverse complement strand
TCGCGTGCGTGATTGTTCTCATGGCCCTGGCAGCGCCAGCGCTCCCGCCGGCCGGGATGGACTTGCCGCCCGAAGCCCTGGAGCAGATCGCCGAGCTGCAACGCGAGAAGGCCTCGCGCACGCCGGCGCAGCGCAAGCTGTCGTCGGCCCTGGTCCACGAGGCCAGGCGCCAGCGCGGCCAGTCCATTGGCCGCGGCCTCGATCACCTGCGCAGCGGCATCGAGCTGGATGACAACGGCCAGGTCGTCGTCGACATCAGCGCAGTCATCACGCCCGAGCTGCAAGCAGCCGTGGAGAGTGAAGGTGGCGAGGTTCTGAGCTCATTTTCGCAATACCAGTCCATGCGCGCACGGCTGCCCATCCAGTCGGTCGAAGTCGTCGCGGAGCTGGCTGAAGTGCGCGGCGTGCGTGAGGCAACACGGCCCATGCTCCGCAAGGAGGACACATCGGAGGGAGATGTGGCCCACCGGGCTGACCAGGCGCGCGCCGCGTGGTCTGTCGACGGCACGGGCATCAAGGTGGGCGTGCTGTCGGACTCGGTGGACTACCTGGCGCGGGTTCAAAGGAAAGGCGACCTGCCAGCAGTAACTGTGCTGGAAGGTCAGAACGGGATTAATCCACCAGATTCTACCGGCGAAGGCACGGCCATGCTCGAGATCGTCTACGATCTCGCACCGGGAGCCACGCTATGGTTTGCAACGGCCTTCGGCGGAGAAGCGCAGTTCGCCGCCAACATCGTGGGACTGCGCAACGCGGGCTGCGACATCATCGTCGACGACGTGAGTTACTTTGCCGAGCCGGTGTTTCAGGATGGCGTCATCGCCCAAGCCGTTGATCAGGTCGTGGCCGACGGTGCCCTGTACTTCTCGGCAGCGGGCAACTCGGGAAACCTGAACGACGGCGAGTCCGGGGTATGGGAGGGGGACTTCGTCGACGCCGCCGAGATGATCAACGGGATCACCGATATTCCTCATGCCTTTGGCGCGAACAACTTCATCACTATCACGGGAGACGCTCCCTCGTTGTTCACATTGCAGTGGGCGGATCCCTGGGGGGCTTCGGGAAATGACTACGACCTGTATCTGCTCAGTCCAGACTTCGTCTACATCTGGGACTCATCCACGACGGTGCAGGACGGGACCGGAGATCCCATCGAGGCAATAAGTTCGGCCGGTTACAACGACACCGGGAACATACTCGTCGTCACCAGGAAGGACAGTGCCGCCCAGGTCTATTTTCATCTCAACACCCATCGCGGCCGCCTTGACGGTGGGACGGCAGGCCAGATCAGCGGCCATCCCGCGGCGGCGGGCGCCATGGCGGTGGCCGCGGTCGAGGTCGACGATGCCCTGGGCGGAGCCTTCGCCGACGTCGCCGGGCTCGAGGTCGAGTACTACAGCTCAGACGGCCCGCGCCGGATCTTCTTCGACGCGGACGGCAACGAGCTGACACCGGGCGATGTCTCGTCGACCGGCGGAGAGGTGAGGCAGAAGCCCGAGCTGACCGCGGCCGACTGTGTCTCGACCTATACCAATTATCCGGATTTTTTCCCGTTCTGTGGCACCTCGGCCGCCGCCCCCCACGCCGGCGCCATCGCGGCCCTGATCTGGTCGCAACTGCCGACGGCGACCAACGGCGAGGTCCGCGATCGCCTGTTGAGCTCGGCCCTGGACATCGAGGCCAGCGGCGTCGATCGCGACTCCGGGGCCGGCATCGCCGACGCCTACGATGCCCTGCTCACCGCGATCGAGCTGATCTCCTTCGAGGCGCGCTCGGTCGGCGGGCGCGTGGCCCTGAGCTGGCGCACCAGCCGCGAGGTCGACAACCTCGGCTTTCACCTCTACCGCGAGCAGGGGCAAGGCTTGCTCCAGCTCACCCCCGAGCCGGTCGCCGGCGCGGCGCTCTGGAGCGGCGCCGGCTCCGCCTATCCCGGCGGCCGCGGCTACCGCTGGTGGGACGATCCCGGGCCGACACCGGAGCCGGCCCGCTACTGGCTCGAGGACATCGCCCTGGACGGCCAGCGCACCTGGCACGGGCCGGCCGTCGTGCAACCCGCCGGCGACGAGGTGGACCTCGAGGATTCCCTGATGCTCGGGCAGATCGATCAGGGCTCGGCCCGGGTGCAGGAGCGGCGCGCGCGCGCGGCCGTCGTGCGCGAGCGCCTGCAGGCGCGTCCGGTCCGGGCCGGGCCTGCCGGGCGCGGCCGGACGCAGGTGGCGGGCGGCCAGGAGAAGACAGTCACCGCCGAAGAGCCGTTCGCCTCGCCCTGGCCAGAAGCGAGCTCGCCCGGGGTCAAGATCGTCACCCAGGCGGCGGGCTGGTACGAGGTGAGCGGCAGCGAGCTGTTCGCCGCCGGCCTTGCCCCCGACGTGGACCCGCAGCTTCTGCAGCTCGCCACCGACGGCCAGCAACAGGCGATCGAGATCCGCGGCCTGGTCGACGGGCGGCTCCAGCCGACCTCCCGCATCGGGTTCTATGCGCGCGAGCTGGACACGCCCTGGACCGGGCAGCGCATCTCGTGGCTGCTGGCAGGAGATCGGCCCGGGCTGCGCGTGGCGCCGTCGCGGGCGTCGGGGACGGGCGGCCGCAGCGTGGGCAGCGCGCCGGCCACGGTGGTGCAGCGCGAGAGCGCGATCTACTTCGCGGCCCTGCTCAACGGCGACCAGGACAACTTCTTTGGCCCGCTGGTGACGGCGAGCGGAGTCGAGTGGGTGGTCGCCCTGCCCGCGCCAGACCCCTCCTTCGATGGCGTCGCCCACCTGCAACTGCTCCTGCAGGGGGTCAGCGAGCAGGCGCACCGCGTGCTGCTGGCGCTCAACGGGCAGCCGCTGGGCGAGGCCGTGTTCTCGGGGCGCGCGCTGGCCAGCTTCGACGTGGAGCTGCCGCAGGCCTGGCTGCTCGACGGCGACAACCTGCTGCAGGCGCGATCGGTCGCGGGCGAGACAGACGTCGCGCTGGTCGAGAGCACCCGCATCGACTACCGGCGGCTGCTGCGGGCGGACGGCGGCGCGCTCGCCTGCGACGTCGCCGGCGCGCGCAACGCGCTGCTCGACGGCTTCGGCCCCGGCGTCGTGCGCGCGCTCGACCTGGCCGCCGACGGCGCGATCCTGGAGCTGGCGGTGACGCCCGCCGCGGACAGCTCATCAGGAGAGGTGCGGGTCCGGCTGCCGGACAGCCGCGCCCACCATCTCTTCGCCTTTGCCGCCGCGGCCGCGCGCGAGCCGGTGGCGGTGCTGCCGGCCCGGCCCACGGCGTGGCACGCGACGAGCCCGGGCGCCGACCTGCTGATCATCGCCCACCCCGATCTGCTGGAGCCGCTGCGACCCCTGGTGGCGCAGCGCGAGTGGCAGCGGCTGGCGGTGGCGCTGATCGACGTCACCGACCTGTACGACGAGTTCAGCTTTGGCCACAAGGACCCGCACGCGCTGCGCGCTTTTCTGGCTCACGCCCGGACCCACTGGCAGATCCCGCCGCGCTTCGTCCTGCTGGTGGGCGACGCCAGCTTCGACCCGCGCGATCACCTCGGCTTTGGCGACCGCGATCTGCTGCCCACCAAGCTCGTCGACACCCGGCAGCTCGAGACCGCCACCGACGGCTGGTTCGCGGATTTCGACGGCAGCGCCATCCCGGCCCTGGCGCTGGGCCGCCTGCCCGCGCGCAACGCCGGCGAGGCGGCGCTGATGGTCGACAAGATCCTGGCGCAGGAGGCCGCCGCCGGCGAGGAGTGGACCGGGCAGGCCCTGGTCATCGCCGACGTGGACCCGCGCTTCGATTTTGCCGCCGGCGCCGCGCGCGTGGCGTCGGCGCTCGCGGGCTCGTTTGCGGTCGAGCAGATGGTCTTGCCCGACGGCGATATCGACTCGTCGCGCGCCCGGTTGCTCGACGCGCTCGACAGCGGCCCGGCGCTGGTCAACTACTTCGGCCACGGCTCGGTCGAGGTCTGGTTCAACAGAGCCTTCTTCAAGGGGATCGACGCCCGCGCGCTCGGCAATGGCGGCCGGACGCCGGTGGTGGTCGCCATGACCTGCCTGAGTGGCCTGTTCCACGACCTCTACACCGAGAGCATGGCCGAGGCCTTTTTGCGGGCACCCGACGGCGGCGCGGTCGCGGTCTGGGCGTCGTCCGGCCTGACCGACGCCGCGGCGCAGCAGGTGCTCGATCGCGAGTTCGCGTCCCTGCTCGTCGCGGCCCCGGCGCTCACCCTGGGCGAGGCGGTGATGCTGTCGACGTCGCTGGTCAACGACCTCGACGTCCGGCGCAGCTTCAACCTGCTCGGCGATCCCTGCCTGCGGCTTGGAACAGGTGTCAGACACTAACAATTGAGCTTGTTCTTGGGGCGCACCAGGCTCCTTCAGCGTGCCCATTCCATGCGCGCTCGTGCAGCCATGCTTCGAGCGCGCACCTGCCGCAGTCGAGGTCCAGCGCACACCTGATCTTCTCGTCCCGCAACCAGGCGGCTAAGCGGCGTCGAATTTGGTGTAAAAAAGGGATCGAGAGCCAGGTCGTGGATGGCAGCCGACCGGGAATCGTCTCCTTCCAGGGTTTGGCGCTCGGGCGAGTTCACGGCTGCGCCCTGGGTACCTGCATTGGTACCAGCAGGTCCGGCTACCACAAACCGGGTATCAGTCGAAAACGCGTCGTCCGCGCGAACTCGGCGTAGCCAGCCAGGTCGGCCTTCAACATGCGGTCCTCTTGCCACGTGCGATAGACAAACGTCAGGGCGACCGCAACTCCGGGGATCAGCGCCCACCACGACCCGAGCGCCAGCGGGCTGCCCAGCCCCAGCAGACACAGGCCCAAGTACATCGGGTGGCGGATCCAGCGGTACGGGCCGCTGACCACCACGTAGTGTCCACGGTCCTCCTGCACGCGTGACGTCGCGCTGAGAAACGGGTTGCTGTGCGCGGCCCACACGTTCAGGACGATGTAGCCCCCCAGCATGCCAAAACCGACGACCTCCAGCCCCAGCGGTACCTGCGACCAGCGAAAGCGGCCCCCATCGAGCGCGGCCATCAGGATCAGCAGCACCAGCGAGATGGGCACCCAGATC
>JAFGSX010000277.1 GCA_016934455.1 Deltaproteobacteria bacterium | reverse complement strand
CGCCGAACTGACCGCGGCCGCCGGTCTGCTTCTTGTGCTTGCCTTCGACGTTTTGCACCTTTTTGCGGATGGTCTCGCGGTACGGCACCTTGGGCGGCAGCAGCTCGACCTCGAGGCCGGTGCGCCGCTTGAGCTTCTCCAGCGCCACCTCGATGTGCACCTGGCCGACGCCCGACACCAGCGTGTCCTTGCTGCGCGGGTCGACGCCGTAGAACAGCGATGGGTCCTCGAACGCCAGCTTGTTGAGCCCCTGGCCGATCTTGTCCTCGTCGCCTTTGGACTTGCCGCGCACGGCGAAGGTGATGGCGGCCGACGGCACCGCCGGACCCCTGACCTTGACGTTGCCGCGCTCAACGGTCAGCGTGTCGCCGGTGCGCGAGTCCTTGAGCTTGACCACGGCGAAGATGTCGCCGCAGGCCGGTCCCGGGTGCGGCTCGTGCTTCTTGCCGACCAGCGCCACCAGCGAGCCGAAGCGCTCCTTGCTGTTGCGGCTGGTGTTGAGCACCGCGGTGTCGGGCATGGCCGCGCCGCGGAACACGCGGCAGCAGTTGATGATGCCCATCTGATCGGCATAGGTCGAAAAGACGTAGCCGACAAAAGGCTGCGCCGGGTCGCGAGCGATCTCGACCTCCTTGGCCTCGGAGTCTGTGGTCAGGCCGGCCACGGCACCGCGGTCGGCCGGCGACGGAAAGGCATCCGCGATCAGGTCGAGCACGGGCGCCGCGCCGATGTTGGCGGTCGAGCTGCCGCACAGCACCGGCACCAGCTTGCCGGAGCCGATGCCCTTCTGCAGGCCGGCCAGCATCTCCTGTTCGCTCAACTCGCCCGCCTCGAGGAACTTCTCGAGCAGCGCGTCGTCGGCGCTGGCCACCTCCTCGATCAGCTTGGCGCGCGCCGTCTCGACCGCGTCCTTCATCTCCGCTGGCACCTCGCCGACCGTCGCTGACCCCGAGCCGTCCTTCTTGTAGGTCAGCGCCTTGCGCTCCACCAGATCGACGACGCCGGTGAAATCGGCCTCGGCACCGATCGGGAGCTGCAGCGCCACCGCCTGCGGCGACAGGTTCTCGCGCAGGTCGGCCAGTACCTTGGTAAAATCGACCTGCTCGCGCTCGATCTTGGAGACGAACACCGCGCACGCCAGCCCGTGCTCGCGCGCGAGGTTGAACGCCTTCTCGGCGCTCGCCTGCACGCCGTCGGAGGCGCTGATCACCAGCACCGCGCCCTCGCACACCGCCAGCGCCTGCTGCACGCTGAAGAAAAAATTGGGCTCGCCCGGCGTGTCGACGAAGTTGAGCTTGCGCTTCTGGTGCTCGACAAAACCGACGCCGAGCTGGATGCTCATCTCTCGGCGCTGCTCCTCGGCCTCGAAATCCATGACCGTGTTGTGTTCCTGGATGCTACCCAGACGGTTGGTCTGCTTGCCGGCGAAAAGCAGGGCCTCGGCGAGGCTGGTCTTGCCGGAGTTCTTGTGGCCGATTAGCGCCACGTTGCGAATGTCCGATGTGTCGTAGGTTTTCATCACTCGTTCCTCTGACTCGGTACAGAAGGCGCACCAAAACATCGCGCCCCGGCGGCTGTCAAGAGATGGGAGGTGGCGTTGGATTGACCTCTGGCCGGCGGCGACCCATGGTTAGAGGACCATGGGTGTGCGCGATCCGTTCCTCGAACGCATGACCGTGATCCCGCTCGGCGACGATGTGCTCGAGGGCCTGTTTCATCGCGGCCAGCGCATCCCGCCGTGCCTGATCTTGCCTCCGCTGCCGGAGCTGGGTGGCAGCATGGAGACCCCGGTCTGCATCGAGCTGAGCTGGGCTCTCAGCCGCGCCGGACACGCCACCCTTCGGTTCAACTATCGGGGTGTAGGTGCCTCGACCGGGCGGCGGCCGGACGACCTAGATCTGGTAGAGGACGTCGGCGCAGGCGTCGAGCAACTGGTCACCACGGTCGAGGTGCCCCGGGTCTGCCTGGTCGGTTACTCTTTCGGTGCGTTCGTCGGCGCCGCCGCGGCCCTGCGCGACCCGCGGGTGTCACACCTGGTCCTGGTGGCTCCTCCGACCAGGCGTTACGCCTTTGATTGGCCGGCCCTGGCCGCGCGCGACCTCCGGTTGCACGCGATCTTTGCCGAGCACGACGATTACTGCGATCGCGAGGCGACCAGCGCCGCTGTCATCAGCGCCGGCGGCGCCATCTCCCTGGTCCTGGACGCGGATCATTTTTTCTCGTGCGGCCTCGACCGAGTCGGGCGGCTGGCGGCCGAGGCGGTGGCGCGCTGATCGGCAACGACACCGGGGCCGGCGTCAGCGCGTGGGGGGAGTCGGTGGGGCAGGGACGGTAGCGGGAGGCCGATGCTCCGGCGGCTTCTTGGCGATCACCCGCAGCAGCGGTGCCTGACCCCCGTAGTCCAGGTCGGTCCGCTGCTGTTGGGCGAAATCGACAAAAAAGCCCAGACGGTTCTTCTTCGCGATGACCGGCGGTTCGGTGAAGAGCATGAGTCCCTCGTCCGCCACTCAGCCGCTGGCCAAGTGCGCAATTTCCTATGATACACTGCTCGGGCCAGATATGGGAGATGCAACGTGCAGATTCTGATCGTCGCTGACTCGGAGGCGGTCGGCCGGTGGCTCTTGTTGGTGCTGCAGGCGCGCGGCCACCAGGTGACCTGGCAGCGGGATGGAGCCGGAGGTTGCGATCACCTGCGCGACAACGAGGTGGACGTCGTGGTCGCCGAGTCGATCCTGGGGGACGGATCGCACGACGACTGGGTGCGCGCGTTTCGCGCGGCCAGGAAGAACGCGCGCGTGTTGCTGGTGTTCCCGCCGACCTCCGACGGCGTGCCGCCTCACGTGGCGGAGGATGCGCTGGTCAGGCCGTTTTCCCGCGAGACCTTGCTGGCGACTATCGCCCGGCTGGGTGAGATCGAGGCCGGAGCATCCAGCACCTCGCTCGCGGCCTCGAGCCCGGCGCCGCCCGAGCCCCTGGGCGGTGGTCTGGCCGAGACGCTGATCGAGCTGGCGCGCCGAGGCGCGACCGGGGTGCTCAACGTCGCCAGCGATACCGTGCGGCGCCGCATTACGATTCGCGGCGGCGCTCCGACCAATCTCAGCGGCGACTACTCGGCCGATAATTTCGGCCGCTTTCTGGTCCGGCGCGAGGTGATCGACGACGCCACGCTCGAGTCCAGCCACCAGTTGATGGTGAGCAAGGGGTTGGCGCAGGGCGAAGCGCTGGTCGAGCTGGGCGTCGTCAATTCGTCCAAGCTGTACGATCTGCTGCGCGAGTTCCAGTACGAGAAGCTGCTGTCGATGTTCGGCTGGGACGCGCCCGAGATCGCGTTCGACTCCGCGGCTGCCATTCCGCCCGGCGAGGCGGTCTACGACATGGAGCCGTCGCAGGTGGTCTTCGAAGGATCCCTGCGCTACGGCCCGGTCTCCCCCCTCTACGTCTGGCTCGACGCCAACGCCGATCGCCACCTGGTGCGCACCAGGCGTTTTCACGAGCTCTGCGGTCCGCTGCAGACGTTGTCGCCGCGGCTGCCGCTGCAGCAACTGACTGCCGGCGACAAGCCGCTCGGACAGTTGCTCAAGGCGGTGCCGATCGACGCGGTTCTCGCGCTGCGCGCGCTGCGGGCGCTCGAGCTGCTCGGCATGTTGCGCCTGACGGACAAGCCGGCGCCGGCCGACGACGTCGCTGCTCCCGCGCCGGAGCCAGTCGTCGGCGAGTACGGCTTGGCCGCGAGCGCGGAGGGCGAGGCCGATCCCGAGCTGACCGCTGACGAGGCGATCGCGCTGGATGAGATATTCGGCGCCTACCTGTCGCTGCAGTTTCGCGACCACTATGCGTTGCTCGGGGTCAAGCGCAACGCCGGCAACTCCGAGATCGAGCAGGCCTACTTGCGGGCGCAGGCCTCGTTCGAGCGCGCGCTGCGGCTGCACTCACGCCATCCCAGCGCCCACGCCAAGGCCGAGGAGGTGCTGGTGCACCTCGGGTTCGCGCGCAGCGTGCTGACCCAGCCGCAAACCCGCGCCGCCTACGACAGCCAGCTCGAGCAGAAGGACTCGCTGCGGCTCGAGCGCCGGATCAGCCTCGGCGCCGAGACGCGCTTCAAGAGCGGCCTCAACTTGCTGCGCAGCGGCCGGCACCTTCAGGCGCGCATCGAGTTCGAGGCAGCGCGCGCGCTGCGGCCCAACGATGCGCTCTGTTCGCTGTATGCCTGCTGGGCGCAATACCTCGAGCTGCAGGAGTCGGCGCGCCAGATCCGCGAGCTGCGCGAGGCCATCGTCGATTGCGCCAGGGTGCTCGGCGACGCCGAGGGCTTTGCCTTTGGCGCGCAGGTCTGCAGCGACCTCGGCTGCCGCGAGCTCGCCCTGCAGCTCGCGCAGCAATCGCTGCAGCTCGACGGACAGTGCGCGCTGGCGCGGGCGCTAGTCGATGCGCACCAGGAAACGGGCTGATCGCGGGTGCGCTGCTCAGCGGCTCGGCGCGGACTGGCTGCTCGGCTCCTGTCGGTCGACGCTGGACAGCCGGCAGGCGCTGACCCTGCCATCGGAGTCGACGTCGAGCCGAAAGCTGTGCGGCCCATCGCCGATCGCGATGTCGACCCCGGTCGCGCCGCCGGCGCTCTTGGGCAGGCGCCACTTGCCGGCGATCTCGCACAGGCACGTCTCCAGCTTGCCGCTGTCGGTCGGGCGGCGATCGCCGGCCCTCTCGATGCAGTGCTTGATCTGGAACTCGTGCGAACGCGCGTACCGGCGCACCGCGGCCGCGCGATCATCAGCGGCGCCCGGCGCGCTGGCGGGGCCGATGCCGGAACCACCGCGCCGCAGGTCGACCAGCGACGAACCGCCGGCCTTGACGTCGAGAAAACAGCCGCGGGCGTAGAGCGCGCGCTTGGTCGCAATCAGCAGACCGTCGTCGGGGGGCACGAAGGCTGCATCCCCGAGGCGAGCGGCCTCGCTGTCGCAGCTACACACCACCTCCTTGAGCGGTCGGCCGGCCCAGTCCAGAGGCAAAGCCCGGTCGCCCTCGAGCGCGCGCGAGGCAGGGCTGCCGGGCGGCAGCGCCAGCAGCGCATCGTAGAGCGAGCCGGCGGCGCGGCAGCCCAGCGCCCTGGCCTCGAAGCGCAGCCGGTCGAGCCCGGCCACGGCGTTGACCGGCCTATAGTCCGTCAGCGCGCTGCCGATACTGCAGGCGGCCGCCGCCAGCGCGGCGCGGCGTCTGAGGGCTCCGTTGGCCTTGGGGCCCGGGCTGGCCGAAATGACGATCGCATCCGCCTCCTCGACCAGCACGCGCACCTGGCACAGATAGCCCTTGGGCGTGCGGCTGCGGATCGCCGCCGCGGTGCACTCGGCGTGGGCTGACTGGATCGAGCGCAGCGCCTTGGCCTTGGCGACCAGCGCGGTGGCCTCGGGGAGCGCGCGCAGCACGCGATCCTGGGCCTGCGCGGGAACGGTCAGCCCGCACGCCGCAACCAGGCTGGCGATCGCCAGAGAAGAAGAATTCATACCTTTCATCGGCCGTTATCTTGGCACAGACGGCCTGGCAAGGGGTAACGAAACACCGAGGCGACAAATGCCCAAAAAAAAAGACGGTTCTGCAATGGCCCCAATCTTGACGGGGTAACGGCCCTGAAATACGTTTCCATTCATCATAGTCGCGGCTCGTACGCGCCGCGGGCAGACGTGTGTGTGCCGGCGACGGTGACAGGGTGAATGGCGGTGTACCGCTTTTGCGGAGGAGGTCTGCGGTCGGCCTGTCCGACCAGGGACAACCGGGTTGAGCGTTAACAAGAACAAGGCCATAGCGGCCGCCCAGAAGTTCGTGCAGAAGGGCCAGCTCGACAAGGCCATCAAGGAACTTCAGCGCCTGGTCGATGAGGACCCTAAGGATGTGCGCACGCTTCTGAAGATCGGAGATCTCTACACCAAGAAGGGAGATCGGCGCGAAGCAGCCCAGTCCTACATGAAGGTCGCGCAGTTCTACAGCGACCAGGGTTTTTATCTCAAGGCGGTTGCCGTCTACAAACAGATCCTCCGCGTCGACCAGAACATCCTCGAGGTGCACGTCAAGCTGGCCGAGCTCTACCACCAGCTCGGTCTGATCTCGGAGGCGATGACCCAGTTTCAGCAGGTGGTCGCCTTTCACGAGAGCAAGGGCCAGATCCAGGAATCGCTGGCCGTGCTCCAGAAGATGGTCGATCTGGATCCGGACAATGTCGCCAGCCGTATCAAGCTGGCCGAGCTGTGCTCGAGCCAGGGCATGGTGGCCGAGGCAGTGCACGAGTTCGAGAGCGCCTCCAGCTTTCTCAAGGCGCAGCAAAGGCTAGACGACTACGTAAAGGTGGCCGAACGGCTGGTGTTTCACGATCCCAATCGCCGCGAAGTGCTGCACGATCTGGCGCAGATCTACCTCGACCGCGGCGACACCAAGCGGGCGCTGGCCAAGCTTCAGATCTGCTTTAAAAATGATCCGCGCGACGTGGTGACATTGCGCTTGCTCGCGCACTCATTTGCCGCGCTCGGGCAGATCCAAAAGACGGTCTCGGTTTACAAGGAGCTGGCCAAGATCCACGAAGAGGAGGGCCGCCCGGCCGATTCCGAGAAGGCGTGGCAGACGATCGCCGAGATCGCACCGGACGACGCTGACCTGCAGGTGCGAAGGGGCGGCGGGCGACCGCCGCAGCCGGGGCCGATCAGCATGCCGTCGATCTCGGGGCCGGTGCCGGTGGCGACCGGTGTCACCCGTGCCGGTCCAGCCGCGGCGGCACCGGTCGCGGTGGCTCCGGTCGCGGTGGCTCCGGCCGCGCGCCCGCAGGCTCCGCCGTCTGCTGCCGGCAACCCGCTCGAGGCTGCAGCCAAGCTGCTCACCGAGACCGACGTCTACGTCAAGTACGGGCTCAAGGAGCGCGCGCTCGAGCACCTGAAGAAGATCTTCGACCTGATCCCCGACTACGAGCCCGCCTACGCCAAGCAAAAGAGCATCGCGCTCGCGATGGGAGACCGCAACCTGGCGGCGCGCGCGATCGAACAGCTTGTGCGCGTCGCGCTGGCGCGCGGCGATCAAGCGACGGCATCTGGTCACGTCTCCGAGCTCGAGGGCTTGTTGCCCGGCTATGCTGGTCTGCCGGCGTTGCGCGCTGCGCTCGTGGGCGGACCGGCGCCGGCGGCCATGATGGCGAGCGAGGAGTCCTTCGACGAGGTCTCGGTCGAGATCGCGCTCTCCTCCGAGGAGGAGGTCGCGGCGCCATCGCCAAGGGCGCCGGCGCGGATGTCCGAGCCGCCACCGGCTGCGGTGGAAGAGCTCGAAGAAGTAGTGTCCGAGGACGCGGTGCTGGAGGAGCTGCCGAGCCACGGCGAGGACTACGCCGAGTACGGCGCCGACGATCTGGACCTCGCCGCCCAGAGCCTGATGGACGAGGCGGTTCGCAGCGTCGTCACAGACGAGCTCGAGGAGCTGCCCGAGGAAGATGCCGGGCTGGAGCTGCCGGACGAGCCGCTGGTCGGCGGGCCGCTGCAGGCGCCTACCGCCACCGGCGAACAGGCCAGCCGGGCGATCGAGAGGGCGATGCAACCTACTCCGCCCGGCTTCGATGAGGGTTTTGATGACTCACTGCCCACCAAGATGCTCCAAGCGTCCGAGGTGGCTCGATACCACCAGGAGCGAGCGGCTGGCGTTGCGGAGTCCGCGGAGGACGCGCTCGACGAGGCGGCCGAGGTCGGCGATGCGCTCCTGGATGCCGGCGACGAGATAGAGGCGGCAGCAGACGACGAGCTGGCCGTGGTGCCGACCGCGGATGACGTCGTGATGGCAGAGGACGGCGGCTTTATCGACGCCGTGGAGAGCGGTGGCTTCGATGAGGCGGGCGACATACTACCCGACTTCGAGCCGGGAGTCGGCGCGGCCTCGGACTTCGAGCTCCTCGAAGAATTGCCGACCGGCGACGTGCAAAAGGGCGTCGGAGCCATCGCACCGGAGCCGGTCAAGCCGCCCCCACCGCCGCCGGTCAAGCCGCCGCCGCTCGCGCCACCGGTCAAGCCGCCGCCGCTTCAGGGGTCGACGGCCAGACCGGACGCCGACGCAGCGCTGTCGCGTGCGATCGCTGCTGCCGGCGGCTCCTTCAATGAACGGTCGACGCTCGAGCAGGACGTCGGAGTTGGCACGGCGACCGAGATCATGGGGCTCTCGGACGAAGAGCTCGCCGAGATCAGGGCATTCGCGTCGGGCGGGACGCGCCAGGCCGGTGCCGGACCTTGGGTCGAGCCATCGGTGGAACCGGCCGCGCTGCCGGTCCTGCCGGCCATCGCCGATACCACCGACCACAGCGCCGGCCTAGACCGCGGCGAGGTCGAGCGCGATCCCGCCTCGGATTTCTTCCCCGACGAGTTCAACGAAGCCGATTTCTTCATGCGGCAGGGGCTGTACGAGGAAGCCCGCGACATTCTGCAGGCCATACTCGACGACGTGCCCGAATCTTGGCGCGCGCGCGCCATGCTCGACCAGGTCCAGTCGCTCGAGGCCGGCGAGGAGCTGGCGGGCGGAGATGACGGGGTCGCGGCGAGCGCGCCGGCCGCCGGTGGCGACGATTCGTTCGATCTGGCCGCCGAGCTCGACAGCGAGCTCGGCGACTTCGCGCCCGCGGCGGCGGCCGAGGATTTCCAGTACACGGTCGACGAGGTGTTTCAGGAGTTCAAGAAAGGCGTCGCCAAGACGGTCGATGCCAACGATGCCGACACCCACTACGACCTGGGTATCGCCTACAAGGAGATGGGGCTGGTCGAGGATGCCATAAACGAGTTCAAGGTGGCGACCAGCAATCCTCGCAAGGCGCCCGACGCGTTCTACATGATGAGCCTGTGCCACATCGAGCTCGGTCGCAACACCGAGGCCATCAACCGGCTCAAGGACGCGCTCAACAGCGAGGGGATCTCGTCGGCGCAGGAGACCGCCTGCCTGTTCGAGCTGGGGCAGGTCTACCAGCGGATCGAGGATCCGCAGGAGGCGCTCTACTACTTCAAGAAAGTGCTCAAGAAGGACCCCAAGTTTCAGGACGTGAGCGATCGGGTGGCGGCGCTCGAGACCGGCGGCGGTAGACCCGGCGGCGGTGGGGGCGGCGCGGCCAAGAAGAACAAGAACGTGAGTTTTCTGTAGCATGACCGGCAGCGGTGTGGCGACCGAGGGCGATGCGCTATCTCGAATACTATGAGCTGACCCAGGAGCCTTTCTCCAATGCTCCGGTGAGCCGGTTTTACTACAACAGCGCCCAGCACCAGCAGGCGCTGACGCGCCTGATGTACGCCGTGGAATCGATGAAGGGGCTGGCCCTGCTGGTCGGACGCATCGGGGCCGGCAAGACCACGCTTGCGCGGCGCATGCTCGACAGCATGCCCGAATCCGAGTACGAGGCTGCGCTGCTGGTGATCGTGCACTCGGGCATCACCGCCAACTGGCTGCTCAAGCGCATCGCCAGCCAGCTCGGAGTGGCCAATCCGCACAGCGAGAAACTGGCGCTGCTGTCGCAGCTTTATCACCGCCTGATCCAAGTCTACGAATCCGGCAAGAAGGCGGTGCTGCTCATCGACGAGGCTCAGATGCTGCAGTCCCGCGAGCTGATGGAGGAGTTCCGCGGGCTGCTAAACCTCGAGGTGCCCGAGCGCAAGCTGATCACGTTTGTCTTCTTCGGACTGCCCGACATCGAGGAGAACCTCAAGCTCGACCCGCCGCTGGCGCAGCGGGTGGCGCTGCGGCACTACCTCGATACCTTTGATCGCGGCGCCACCATGGCCTACGTCAAGCACCGGCTGCGGCTGGCTGGCGCCCGCCGCATGCTGTTCGACGACGGCGCCATCGACTTGATCGCCCTGTCGACCCAGGGCGTGCCGCGCCTGATCAACACGGTCTGCGACAACGCGTTGCTCGAGGGTTTTTTGGCTCGCAAGCTGGTGGTCGACGCTGCGCTGGTCGAGCGGGTGGTCAAGAACCTGCGGCTCGACGCCGACGGCTTTTCGGACGAGCCGGGGGCGGGCAGGCAGGTGATCAGCGTGCCCGCCATCGGCGTGGCGCGCCCGCGGCGGCGGGTGGCGCTGTCCGACATCGACGCCATGCTCGCCGGCCTCAAGTGACGGGCGCGCCTTGAGCTGGGCCGCTGCCATCTCCCTCGTCGTTCTTGGTCTTGGTGCGCTGTACTGGTTGACCGCTGCGGTGCTCGGCGAAAGGACCTTCCGCGCCGTGCCGCTGCTCGACGGACGATCGCCGGCACCCGCGGTCTGGCCCAAGGTGAGCGTGTTGATCCCGGCCCGCGACGAGGCGGCGACCATCGGTCCGGCGCTGCGCTCGCACCTCGTCGTAGACTACCCGGAGGTCGAGTGGATCGTCGTCGACGATCGATCGCGCGATGCCACGGGAGCGATCATCGACCAGATCGCGGCCGGCGACCGACGGATCAAGGTGCTTCACCTCGCCGATCTGCCGGCCGGCTGGCTCGGCAAGGTGCACGCGCTGCACCAGGCGGTGCAGCGGGCAACCGGCGATTGGCTCTTGGCCATGGACGCCGACGTCGACCTGGCGCCGGCCGCCCTGCGCGCTGCCGTGGCCTACAGCGAGGCGCGCGGCCTCGACTTTCTGACCGCGATGCCACGGCTGCGCGGCGCGGGCGTGCTGGTCGACGCTGCGACCGCGGTGATGGAGCGCGCGCTCAACGGGATGGGCCGGGTCTGGCAGGCCTCCGATCCGAGCTCGGCGGTAGCCTACGGCATCGGTGCCTTCTGTCTGGTGCGGCGCAGCGCGCTGGCGCGCACGCCCGGCTTCGAGTGGCTCAGGCTCGAGGTCGCAGACGACATGGGTCTGGCTTTCATGCTCAAGCGCTCGGGGGCCCGCTGCGGCGTGGTCAACGGACGAGATCTGCTCGCCATCACGTTCTATCGGTCGATCGGAGAGATGTTCTGCCGCATGGAAAAAGGCGCCTGGGCCATCATCGGCCGTTTTCGCCTGATCCGCGCGTGCGGCTTCGCGCTGTTGCTGCCGGCGCTGGAGCTGGCCGCCGTTGTCGGTTTTTTGCCGTTTGGCGTCGGTTGGTTGCCGGTCGTTGCTGGGGCCACCATGCTGTTGGCGCTCTCGAGTTGTGTGCGGGCAGGTCGCT